>CALGOE010000039.1 GCA_937958145.1 uncultured Desulfobacca sp. | reverse complement strand
ACTTCCTGGAAGGCATCGTTGCCGATGAGCGGCGTCGGCACCTGGCCGGTAAAGACCACAATGGGAATGGAATCCATGTAAGCCGAGGCAATGCCCGACACGGTGTTGGTGGCCCCCGGGCCGGAGGTCACCAGACAAACTCCCACCTTGCCCGAAGCCCGGGCATAACCGTCCGCGGCATGGGCCGCGCCCTGTTCGTGGCGCACCAAAATATGTTTGATAAAAGGCGCCCGGGTCAATTCATCGTAGATATCCAAAACCACACCGCCCGGGAAACCGAAAATATGTTTGACGCCTTCGCGCTCCAGACACTTCAAAAAAATCTGACTGCCGGTCATCTTCATGCTGACTGTTCCTCTGCCCGATAGCGGGCCAAAATCTGTTCAATCCGGTCACGACCTGCCAATTTCAGCTTCTGGATGCGGCGCCGTTCTACAGTTTCATCGGCGGTGAGATAGGGCCGCCGATTGAATTCCTCCAACTGCCGTTCAAACTCCCGGTGCTCATCTATGTGGCGCTTCAACTCCGGATCCTTGTCGATCCAGCGAGCCACCAACTCCTCATCAGCCTTTTCCATGCTCCCCTCACTGGCAACTCACGTCATTGTATCAAAAAAATGTATGCTAAATTTTTATAACTGGCAAGCGAATTTCTCGCCTGCCCCCCTTCGCTACAGGGCTAATGCCTCGGAGTCAACTTTCCTTGAGTCGCTCCGAAAACGGCGAAAGGCCGCCCTCTCTGGACGGCCCCTGCGCCATAGTGCCCGCTGAACGCCTCTTGATCCGCCGCAACGCCCTAAATACTCCGGGTAAAACCGCTAAACCGATAGAGATCTGACATCAATTCCTCATGTTCTTTTTTCAGCTTCTGGTACATGCGGGCATTTTCCAGAGCCAGAGCGGCCTGTTCGGCCAGAGAGGTCATGAACATCACTTCTTCTTCCGAAAACTCCCGTCGTTCACTGGTATAGAGCCGCAGGACGCCGATGACGTTGCCCTTTAAGACAATGGGAATGGAAATGATGGATCTGATCCCCTCCTCCGCCGCCGCCTGGGGATACTGGGCCCGGGCGTCGGAGGCCACATCATACATGATCACCGCTTTGCCGGTCATGGCCTCGGCGATGGATTTGTCCGTCTCCACCGGCCCTTTGGTGACATAGCGGTCGCTGAGCCCGAAATGGGCCACCAGTTCCATCTGTTTGCGTTTCTCGTCCAGCAGCCGCACCGCCGCCGCCTTGATGTCCAGGGCCGTGGTCGCGGTTTTCACCAGCAGCGACAGGACCTTCTGGACCTCCAGGGTGGAATTGATGGCCTTGAAGACCTGCTGCAACCCTTTGAGGAATTCCAACTCCTTGGATTTGGCTTCGTACATCTGGGCGTTGATAATGGCCTGCCCCCCCAGCTCAGCGATGGCGCAGGCAAAGTCGATCTCGTCCATCAGGAACTCCCGGGGCTCAGACGTCAACAGCCGCATGACCCCGATAACTTTCCCCTTGTTGAGAATCGGGATGGCCACCAGGGTGGCGATGCCCTCTTCTTTGGCCTCCTGGGGATATTGAATCCGGGGGTCGGTGGTGGCGTCATAGATGGCCACCGGCCGGCCGCTCAGGGCCTCGGCAATGCTTTTGTCCATGTCCACCTGACCCTTGCTCAGATATTTTTCACTCAGACCGACGGAGGCCACCAACTCCAGGGTGTTGGTCTTGGGATTGACCAATCGGATCGTGCAGCCCTTCAGGTTCATGACTTCGGCCATCTTGTTGACGATGAGATCCATTACTTCCCGGACTGACAAGGTCGAGCTGATAGCCTTGCTGATTTCCTGGAAACTGATGAGGTAGAGCCTTTCTTTGCTGGTCATGGGATTAACTCCTCGCGCGTGATTAAAGATTCCCTGGACAACCGCCATCGGCTTCGGGCCCGGCCCGGACGCCCGTCCCGGCTCTGCCGTTCCTCCGGCCTGAACACGGCAAAGTAACCGTTCCCTGCTTTGCCTTTTATGCAGCAGATTACCAGAATTCCAGGAACTATTCAATAGGAAAGGCCACAATTCTTCCTTGCAGCCTGTCATTGGCGCCAGGCGCCGGAAATTTCCCGTTCCCTCGTTGGCGTCGCCATTCTGCCTGACAGCCGGGCCTTGGCCAGCAGTTCCGGCCGGTATTCGAAATGCATGGTATCATAATGATACCATTTTCCTCCCCAGATAAAGCCCTCCGCCTCAAAGGCCTGGACAATCTCCGGCGGATAGGCCGTTTGCAGGGCCAGAAGTTCCCCTGGTGCCAGGAGCCGGCCCCAACGCCAATACGTTCCCTGGTGCAGATCAATGGCAATCCCCCAGGCATGGGCACTGAGGCGGTCGGTGCCGGCGATGCGGCGGTGGTTGTAGGTCCCCGACAACGGCAGGATATACCCCCGCAGGCTTGGTCTTGCGGCCAGAAGTTCGCGCAGGCGCACCCCCACCCGGGCAAGGGCGGCCGCCGCCCCGTTTTTCTCCTGAAAACGCACCGTTGTCCCTGCAAACGCCACCGGCCGCAAATGGGCCTCAACTTCCGCCGGCGTCGCCCCGTAGACCGCCTGGAAAAAGGCCTCCACCCGGATGCGCCCCGGATCCTCATCCGGCTGGGGCGGTTTATCGACTCTGCCCGGACGGTATGGTTGCCACAGCATATCCTCCAGATCAGGCCGGTCCAGTTTTTCTTCCATGCCTTTTTGCCGCCCGTCATCATACAGAATCGTCCGGCCGTCGGCCATGACCAACGCCAGGCGATTGGGTCCCTGGACCACCACTTTCTTTATGGCTGGACCGTACCCCACCGCCAGGGCCTCAAGGTCCAGCCGCAGCCCCTCGTTCTGGCCCAAGGCCGCGGGCAGTTGCTCCAGACTCTGGAGCAGGGCCCCTGCGCCCGTCCGGGTCAGGCCGGGATCCCCAGCACCGGCGCCGCCAGCCAGCCACAAGGTCAGGGCCAGGCAGGAAAAGAGCCGGAGCCAGAGGGGTTTTCCTGGGAAAATGTTCATTCTCAAGCACTTTCAGCCGGGTGCGGCTGCATCCTTCTCCCCCGGACCACCTCGGGGCGTCTTCAGGCAGGCTGCAGGGGCCTCGGCCCCTCCCCTGCCAGCACTTTTTCAACCACCCGCCACTACTGCCGCCACGGATCGCTAACTCTTCTGCAGCAGACGGCGCCGCACGTACCAGTCAATCTGGCGGCAAATGCCCCGCACGACCTGCACCTCCGCCGCCCGGAGGCCATGGCGGGAAAAAAACCGCCGGATCCGCATCATCCACAGTTCCGGGTTCTGATGGCCGATATAGTTGATTTTCATCAGGGTTTCCTGCAACTCGGCATACATCGCCTCCAATTCAAAAGAATTGGCCAAGCGGGGTATAAAGCGAGGCGGCAGGTCCGCCCGGGCCAGGAAAATCTCATAAGCCACGACCAGAACGGCCTGGGCCAGATTGAGCGACCGGAAATCCGCGGTGGGGATGGTTACCAGGGCATGGCAGAGGGCCAGCTCTTCGTTGGTCAACCCCCAGTTTTCCGGCCCGAACAGCAGCGCCACCTGATTGCGTTGGGAGATGGCCACCAATTGCTGGGCCATTTCCCGGGGCGGCAACGGACTTTGGCGATACGCCCCACCCAGCCGCGCCGTCGTGCCGACAATATACTGAAATCCGCCCAGGGCCGTGGCCAGATCGTCATAAACCCTGAGCTGGTGGATCAGCGCAGCCGAGGGACCGGTCGCCATCTTCAGCATCCGCTCCTGATCCAGGTCCTCGGGCTGGACCACCAGAAGTCGCCCCAGACCCATATTCCGGGCCGCCCGCGCCGCCGCGCCGATGTTTTCGGCCAACCGGGGTTTGTGTAAAACGATGGTCAGATTTGCCAGATTAACCCGGTCTGTATTTGCCATGGAGTGTTTTTCTATTCCCCGGCCAGGGAATCTGGAGCCACTGCTCCCCTCCCCCTGGCACATGTGCGCCTTCTTGGATTATAATAGATTAAAAATGGTCACGGGGAGGGGGCCTCCGGCTCGCCCCCCATGAGCTGCCCACTTGACCACAGGTCAAGCCGGCAACCCGCCCCCTGTCCCGTATCCTCTGAGAGTTGGCAACGTGCAGCCATCGACCCGCTCAGAACAGGAGCCCATCGCATGCATATCGACTCCTATGATTTCGGCCGCCTCGTGGTGGACGGCCAGACCTATACCCAGGATGTTATCCTGTTGCCCGATGGCATTCAGGACTCCTGGTGGCGACAACAAGGCCATCTCCTGCAGCTGGCCGATATCCCGGCAGTCCTCAAGGCCAAACCCGAAGTGCTGATCGTCGGTCAGGGCCAGCCCGGCAAGATGCAGGTGGACCCGGCACTGGCCAGCGCCCTGAAGTCTTACGGCATCGACTTAATCGTCTTGCCCACAGCCGAGGCCTGCCGCACCTTCAACGCCCTCACTGGCAAACGCGCCGTAGCGGCGGCGCTGCATCTGACCTGCTGAGGGTTTATGGCCGTCCTCCCCTGCATCGACTGCCACCTGCACTGCGGGGTGCAGCACGTGGCCTGGCCGTGGCCAAGCGTCCGGTCCCGCCTGGTGGCCGCCCACATCACCGGCGCCGGCCTGATCCCGCCGGTGGAGGACATTTATGACCGCCATGACCGGTCTTTTGTCGACAGCCCGGCCTGGCAGGAGTGCCGGCGCCGGGCTCATCATTATCTCCGCTCCCTCCAGGACCCGGATTTCACCCTTTATCCCTATTTTTTTGTCTGGAACGATTTTGCCTGGGAGGAATTAGACGCCGCCTATGCGGCGATAAAATGGCACCGGCATGATAACGAACCGGAGTATCAATACGACGATCCCCGCTGTCGGCAATTTCTCGCCAGGGCCCTGGCACTGAATCTGCCCATCCTGTTGGAGGAGTCCCTGGCCCATACGCTCTTTTTTCTCCGGGAATTGGCGCCCCGGGCCACCGTCATCATCCCCCATCTGGGTCTGCTCAACGGCGGCTATCACCGTCTGAAAGCCCTGGGCATCTGGGAATTGCCCCAGGTCTACGCCGACACCGCCCTGGCCGGTCCTGCTGAAATCACAGACTACCTGCAGAATTTCGGCGCCACCCGCCTTCTCTTCGGCAGCGATTATCCCTTCGGCGATCCCCTGGCAGAAAAAGAAAAAGTGCTGTCATTGACTGGTTCGGCGGCGGTGCAGCAGGCCGTCCTGGCGGAAAACTGGCTCCGCCTGCAGGCGGCCCGCCCACCCGCGGCGGGCCGCTAAAGGGTGGCCAACATGTTCTTATGTTTTTCCAGCAGCGGCTCAAATTGTTGCAGCAGTTGGGCCTCGAACCCCCGCCATTGTTCCTGAAACTGCGGGCTCTGCTCCACATCCACCTTTATTTGCCGGTGCATCTGCGCTTCCAGGGCCTTTTTGACGCTGTCCAGTTGCATGTTGAACTGGGCCTTCAGCTGTTCCAGGGCATTCTGCCGGACCTGCAGAAAACTCTTAAAAATCCGGTCGATCTCTTGCAACACCCGTTGAGCCGCCTTCTTGTCCCGGCTGACTTGCAGTATCCCGGCCATAGCCTTCTGGACGGACTCCTCTACCCGGCCCTCCCGGGGCAGAGTGATATTGCGGAGCAGGATCTCTCGAATCTGCCCGCTCAAAGCCGGTTGCGCCTCGGGGGGAAATTTCTGCAGGGCCGCGGCCAGATCAACCTCTTCCCGCAAGAATTCTGCGGCCAGATGGCGGGCCTGCTCCTGCCATTTTAATTTCTGCATCTCTTCGGGAGAGGCTTTGCCGATGCGTTCAGCTTTCTCCAAAGCCAGCTCCAGAGCGCTCTTGATTTCTGCCATAAGGGTATCCTCATGAGGTGACAGGGAAAAAAAAGAGCAAGGCGTCTTGTCCTTGCTCCCTTGGGTCTGTGGGTCAATACGGCTTATTCATCAGCCTTGGCCGCCGGCGCCGCCGGCTCGGACTTGGCCTCGCCCTTGCTCTCGCTGGCACCGGCACTGGCCGGAGCGCTGTTGGGTTTCTTGCTGCCGTATTCGCTCACATACCAGCCGCCGCCTTTGAGATGGAAAGCACTATGGGAAATGAGCTTGGTGAGGTGGCCTTGACAGTGTTTGCATGTAGTCAGCGGTGCATCCGAAAACTTCTGCCATGCTTCAATGATCTGGCCACAAGCATCACACTGGTACTCATAAATGGGCATGACCGACAAACCTCCTTCCATCAGGCGGAAAAATTTTATTAATTATGGTAATATTGATAATGCAGGGCAATCTCTGCCACGTCAGGGCAACGATAGGGGCGCAGGATTTCCCACGTCAGGGCGTGCACCCGGGCCTCCTCGGCTTCTCTCTCCGCGGCTGAAACCTCGAAGAGCTGCTGAAAATGGCTGAACCGGACAATATGAACCAACTCGTGGGTAACAATATATATGAGCAGCGGGCGCAACCCCGGGGTGCCCTCTTTTTCCAGGGTGCGCAAGATATTATGATCTTGCAGACAGATGCGGTACAGATCAAACTGGGCCGACTTCAGTTCCCGCCCCGGCGGACTGCAGGTGTATTTGGCCACCTGGGCCAAGGCCCTGGGCGCTATCTCCTCCTGCCGCAGATGCTCCAGGGTGAGGATGTCATACCGGGCCCGCCGCCAGTGACTGGGGGAAAGCTTAAAAAAATCACTGGTAGCTTCCTCGGCAATGAGAATCGCTTCCTGGATGATGGGCTTCTCGGAACTTTGAAAACGCCGCAACTGCATAAGCCGCCACCTACCATGTTCAAACTGAAATTTTATCACTCTCACTGGCCTTGTCAATGGCTTTGAGATACTATTTGTGAAAGCTAAAAATCGCCTTGCCCTTTCCTCCTTTTCTCTTGGGGTGTGATCATGCGGCAACCGCAACAGCGCCGGGAGTCCCTGGCCAAACTGCTGGATTATATCCTCTGCCGTCGTCCCGACGAATTCGGACTGGTGTTGGATTCCCAGGGCCGGCTGGCCATCAAGGAGCTCCTCCGGGCCCTGGCTCAGGAGGAAGGCTGGGCGTACGTCCGGCGCTCGCATCTCGAGGAGGTGGTCAACCTGCTGCGCCCCGGAGCCCTGGCCATGGACCAGAGCCATATCTGGGCCGTGCAGCCGGGGCCGGCCGACCTGCGGGCTGCCGAGCCGGTCTGGCCGCCGCCCCTGCTCTATCGGGCCATTACGGCCAAATCCCACGAAGTGGTGGCCACCCGGGGTTTACAGCCTCATGATGAGCGGGAATTGGTGCTCGCCGCCGACCCCGAGGTGGCCCGGCGCCTGGGCCGCCGCCGCGATCCCCAAGCCGTGCTCGTCACCATCCAGGCCCAACGGGCCGCCACGCAAGGGGCACAGTTCTTCCCCTACGGCGACCAGCTCTATCTGAGCGGCGCCATCGCCCCGGAGTTTCTGCAACTCCCGCCCGCGCCGAAAAAACCTGCAGCCAAACCGGCTCCCGAAAAACAGCCGCCGGAACCGCCAACCCCCGGCTCCATTCTTCTGGACATCCAGGGCCAGCCCGTCAAGCCCTGGAAAGAAAAAGGCCGGAAAAAAGAACCGGCCTGGAAAGAAGCTGCCCGGCAGCAACGCCGCCGCCGAAAATCCTAAATCCTAAGGCGCGACCAGGCTCGATTCGGCCTGGGGGCCCACCTGCAGATAGTCCCGCAGGGCGTCATGGGTGCTGGCAAAGGCGATCTCGCCCCAGGGAATCTCCTCGGGGCGAAAGACCCGGGCCTCCAGAGTCTCATCGCCGGCACCAGGCGTGCCGCCTGCCACTTCGGCCACATAGGCGACGATGACGGTGCTGCGGCCCCGGTAGGAATACACATTGAGCAGCCTTTGAATGCGGATGTCCAAAAGGACTTCTTCCCGCACCTCCCGCATCACCGCCTCCTCCACCCGCTCCCCCACATCCACAAAGCCCCCCGGGGCCACCCAAAGACCATAGCCCGGCTCAATGGCCCGCCGGGCCAGGACCAGGCCCCCTTGCCAGGGAATGATGGCAATGCCCGCCAGCTTTGGGTCCAGATAAAAGACAAAACCACAGTCCCGGCAGACCAGACGCGGCGGCTCTTTCGGTTGGATGACCTTTTTGTCCAGTCTCCCCCCGCACTGGGGGCAAAATTTATAGAGTTCCTGGCGAAACGGCATAGATTATTATCTTTCTCCCTTCAAACGGCGGCAGGCTTAAGCCATCCAGCCATGTTTCCGGCCTTTTGACAACGCCGCAAGGCAAAGTGGGAACAGGGCTCATTGCCCTCAAGCCCCTGCGCCGCTCGTCGTTTCTTCCCAAACGGTTACCAGTGAATCTGAAAAGGTGCCGGCATGAAGGTCAACACGAACACCGCTATGGTCAGATAGCCGATGACCCGCCGCCGGCTGTCCAGTTCCACCCAATACTCCAACGGCAGCGGATGGCTAAAACCCATGAAATAGAGGATGATCACCCACACCAGCCAGCCATACCAGAACATCAAGCCCAGGCCGATCAACAACCCGAAGAAAATCTTGGCGATGGCCGTTGATTTCTCCCCGAACAAAGCATAGGACACATGGCCGCCGTCCAACTGCCCCACGGGAATCAGGTTGATATTGGTGACCAGGAGGCCGATCCAGCCGGCAAAGGCCATGGGATGGAGAATAATATGATGGTCCGCCGGCAGGCTGCCCAGGGTCAGCCAGGACATGAATTTGAAAAGCAGGGATTCGCCCAGGACGATGCCGCCCATCTCCGCCGGTCCGCCCGGAAGAACCTGAATGTCCGATAATTGCAGGCCCAGCACCAGGAGGGGCAGGGTCACCAGCACTCCCGAGAGCGGTCCGGCCGCGCCCACATCCAGGAGAGCCGGTTTATTCAGGATGGGGGAACGGATGCGGATAAAGGCCCCCAGGGTGCCGATGAGAAAGGGGATGGGCGGCGCCGGCAGAAAATACGGCAGGGTAACATTCAGATTATGATAACGGGCACTGAGATAGTGGCCCATCTCGTGGCAGAGCAGGATCAGCAGCAGGGTCAGGGAGAACGGCAGGCCTTTGTAAAGCTGCCAGGGCGTTTCCCAGGGGATGACTCCCTGTTGCATGGCTCCGGCCATCATCGTCGTCACGCCGGTGGCCAGGAAGAGAATCAGATGGAGCGGTGGAATATGATGGGGAAATTCCTGACCGGGCTCTTCTTGAGCCTCCACCCGGGGCGGGTCGGTCCATTCTGATGGCACGTGCTGCGGTTCCAATGGATTATTCATAATCTGGGCTGACGGTTTCTCCTCTCTGGGTCGGATCAGTCCTCACCGCGCCGCCGGTTGCCTCTTCACGGGTTCCGGTTTACCGGTTCCGGTCCAGACCAACGGCTTGGGCCAGGGCCGCCAGTTCCTGGGGACTGAGGTCCCGCCAGGCCCCCGGGGCCAACCGCCCCAGGCGCAGCGGCCCATACGCAATGCGTTTGAGTTTCAGCACGGCAAAGCCAACCTGCCCCAACATCCGTTTCACCTGATGATAACGACCCTCCCGGATGGTCATCTCAATGACGCTGCGGTCGGTTGTGCTCTGCAATATCTGTACCTGCACCGCAGCCGCCGGACGTCCGTCCAATTCAACGCCGGCCAGTAATCTGGCCCTGGCCGTCTCTTCGAACCGCCCCCCCACCGTCACCCGGTAGGTCTTGGCTACTTTATAGCGGGGGTGCATGAGGCGATGCGCCAGTTCGCCGTCATTGGTCAAGAGCAGCAAACCGGTGGCATCGTAATCCAACCGGCCCACCGGAAAGAGCCGCTCGGACTGGCCGGCCAGCAGATCTGTCACCTGCCGCCGACCCTGGGGGTCGGCCATGGTGGTCACATAGCCTGCGGGTTTGTGGAGCATGACCGTCCGCCATTTGGTGGGCAGGTGCACCGGTTGGCCGTCAACTTTGACCTGGGCCGTGGCCGGATCGATGCACACGCCCAGCGTGGTCACCACCTGGCCGTCCACTTCCACCCGGCCGGCCCGGATTAATTCTTCACCACGGCGTCGGGAGGCAACCCCAGCCCGGGCCAAAAACTTCTGCAGCCGCTCCAATGCCGGGGATCTGCCCGGCAACTCCTCTGTCGAACGCTTACGCCCCACCAGCCGCCGTCAATCTCCCCGGATCAGACCCCCTCAAATCTTCATGGCCTCCCTGACCTCGGCCATGGTGGCCTGGGCCACTTTCCGGGCGCGCTCATTGCCGTCGGCCAAAACGGCCCGCACCTCGTCCGGATGCTCGGCATAATAGCGCTGTTTGGCCTGGATCGGTTCCATGGCCCGGACCAAGGCGTCGGCCAGCATCTTTTTACACTCCACGCAGCCCAACGCCGCCGCCCGACAATCCCGCTTGATCTGCTCCAGGGTTTCGTCCGGGAGATATAACCGGTGATAGGGGAAGGCCAGACAGCGGTCGGGGTCCCCCGGATCTTTACGCCGGGGCCGCTGCGTATCAGTGATCATGCCGCTCACCTGTTTGCGGATGACCTCGGGGGGATCGCTCAGATAGATGCAATTCTGATAGCTCTTGCTCATTTTGCGGCCGTCGGTGCCGGTCAGCTTCGGCACTTCGGTCAACAGGGCCTCCGGCTCCGGAAAAACGGGGGAGTAGAGAAAATTAAAGCGCCGGGCAATCTCCCGGGTCAATTCCACATGGGGCAACTGGTCAATCCCCACCGGCACCCGGTGCGCCTTGTAGATGAGGATGTCCGCTGCCTGCAACACCGGATAGCCCAGAAAGCCAAAGGTCCGCAGATCTTTATGGGACAATTCCTGCAATTGCTCTTTATAGGTCGGGTTGCGCTCCAGCCAGGCGATGGGGGTGATCATGCTGAAGAGCACAAAAAGCTCGGCATGCTCCAATAGGGCCGATTGCACGAACAGGGTGGCCTTCTGTGGGTCCAGGCCGACGCTGAGCCAATCGATGAGCATGTACCAGATGTTTTCCCGTATGCCTGCAGTCTGTTCATAATCGGTGGTCAGGGCGTGCCAATCGGCCACAAAATAAAAACACTCATATTCGTCCTGCAGTCTGACCCAATTCTGCAAGGCCCCATGGAGGTTGCCCAGATGCAACCTGCCCGTGGGGCGCATACCGCTTAAGATGCGTTTTTTCTCCATGCAACCTGTTTCCCTTTATTGTTTTGAAACCTTGGCGCCGGGCGTGGCTGGATTCCCTCCGCCCTCCCGGTACCGGCGACCGGTCCGCGCCGCGGTTCGCCGCCCGAAGCCACGAGGCCGTGAAAAAACCTCTCCTATTGACGATTACGAAGTTTCCCCTGACCCCTCATCTTTTGTTAACAGATTCCGCCCCAACGGTTGGGATCCCCAATACTCTTTATTGACTGGAAAAACCATGGTCGCAGCCGTCTCGGCCATAAAGGCCACGGTTTTCAGGCAGGCTTTGAAGCGGTCCCGGGCAAACCAATCGCCGTGCCAGGGCTGGGTAATTTCCCGACACAGGGTAGTGTTAAATTTTTCCTGAAAGGCATTGGACAACCGGTTAAAGATGCGGTACAGCCCCGGATTGCCGTAAAGCTGAGCCTTTTTCTCCTCAACCGTGCCGCTGGGCGGTTGACGTCGGCCGTAGACCAGCCCCAGGGCAGCGATAGCCCCGTTCAGCGAACCGCAGGTGCCCCCGAAAAGGCCGCCGCCGGAGCCGAAGCCGGTCAGCAGACACAGGGTGGCGGCCGGCAGGTCGGTCTCCAGTTCGGCGTGCACGGCCAAAAACACGCTCTCGGCGCAGTTCAGACCACTTTTGAAATTATCCACGGCCCGTTGCTTGACCCGGGCGATGATTTCCTCTTGGGACATACCTTACTCCATGGGCGGGGAATCCAGTCGCAGGAAAGCCATGACCTCGGCCACAACCGCCTCGAGCGGCCTATCGGTGGCGACCTTCAGTACCGGCACCCCGGTCAGATCGTCGATGGGTTCAAACCGTTTCTGCTGCTCCGTCAGGATATCTTCCCGGCCATCGGATACAGCCTGCCGATTGCCGGCCCGTTGCGCTAAACGGCGCCGGGTCTCTGCCGGCGAGCAGGAACAGAGGATAAAAAAAATGTCGGCCTGGTGCTGCGCCGCAAGCTCCCTGGCCTGTTGCCGGTCCGCCGCCCGCATAAAAGAACCGTCCAGGATGACGCTGCGCCCGGCCCGCAACTGTGCCGCCGCCTGCCGGAACATCTCTTCGTAGGTGCGGCCGGACATGGCCGGGGCGTACAGCCCCTCTCCGAAGGGCACCGTCACCCGCTGCGTCAGGGGCACGCCGGCCAAAGATTTGCGCACCTGGTCGCTGTGAATGGCCAACCATCCCAGCTTTTCGCCCAGGTTCCGGGCCAGCGTGGTCTTGCCCGAGGCAATGACCCCAAAAATGATCACCAGGCGGGGGCGCAAAGGGTTACCTGCCTTCCTGGCTGTACTGCCACGCCAGGGCAAAATACCGGCGGGCCAAAGCGGCAGCCCGGTCCCGTTCGTCTTGAGGCACGTCGGCAGCCTCACTGGTCAAGGCATTGATCTTGCCCCGCACCACGGCCCGATAACATTTATAAAACGGCAATAACCGCAGCAGATCAGGATCGGCGGCCTGGTCCGCAAAAGATTGACTGAAAAACCGGCTCAAAGCCTCATAGCCGTGAAAATCCAAATCCATGGCCAGAAAGGCAATATCCGCCGCCACATCGCTGTAGCGAAAGCGGGGATTGAATTCAATGCAATCAAAGATATAGACGCCGTCGGCCAGGCAGATGTTTTTCATATGTAAATCGCCGTGGCAATCCCGAATCTTGCCGCCGTGCAAACGGGCCGCCAGGAGATCAGCCCGGTCTCGCAGAAAGGCGTCAACATACCTTACCATATCGCGGAAAACCTGCCTTGACAAGAGCGAGCCCACCACCGGTTCAATCTGGCGGAAATTCTCCTCATGGTTAAAGCGGATCACCGCAAGGTGGCCGAACTTATTAATGCGCCCGCCGGTGGCCGCCTCCCGATAGAACGGCACCAGTCGTTCCACGATCCTGGCCACCATGGCGTCGGTTAACTCCCGCCGCGCCGCGATTTCATCCATCATCAGATGCTGGGGCAGGCGCCGCATCTGCAGGGCATATTCCACAATCTGACCGGCGCCGCCAACGTGCAGGCGGCCACGACGTTTGACCACGGGCAGGACGGCCAGATACATATCCGGGGCCAGCCGGCGATTCAAGATCAATTCCTGCTGTAAATAGTAATGTCTCTTCCTGAGGGTGGTAAAATCCAGATAGCCGAAATTGACCGGCTTCTTGATCTTGTAAGCGTGCTGATCGGTCAGAAAAATATACGAGATATAGGTCTGTAGCGATTCCACCCGGGTGGTCGGCTCCGGATAGGCCTCGGGCTGGAGCAGCGCGGTGACTAAATCCATGATAATTCAAACTATAACCTGAACTTTCTCTTCTTCCAAGCTGATTCCCCTTTTGGCCGGCCTTTCCCCATTGCACCAAGGCATGGGTATTATTATAATGATAATATATTACTATTTTCAGCAGAACCGTCGCGGGCCCTGCTGATTTGGCTGTGAGGCCATAGGTTTTTCTGATACCATGGGGCCAACGCAGGGAGCTCGCGGCTGCTGCGATACTGCGAGGCAACCCCTCAAGGAGTACCAATGCCCGAAAGCTATAAACAGACTAGCTCTGATCCGGAAAACGACGAATCCCCCGAAATAGCGATCCCCAAGGAACTGCCCCTGCTGGCGGTTCGGGATATTGTGGTCTTCCCGAACATGATCCTGCCCCTGTTCGTCGGGCGGGAATCCTCCATCTTGGCCATCGAAGCAGCCCTGGCGCAAGACCGGCTGCTCTTTCTGGTCACCCAGCGCGACCCCGATATTGACGATCCCCGGCCGGCAGATGTCTATGAAACCGGCACCGTCTGTCTGATCATGCGCATGCTCAAACTCCCCGACGGCCGCCTCAAGATCCTGGTCCAGGGCCTGTCCAAAGCCAAAATCCTGGCCTTTCAGCAGGAAAAACCCTTTATGCGGGTCACCTTGGACCTGGTGGCGGAACCGGTCCTGGAAGAGCTCTCCATCGAAGCCGAGGCCCTGATGCGCAATGCCCGGGAGATGACCGAAAAAATCCTCTCCCTCAAAGGCATCCTCTCCCCCGAAATGAGCTCTATCCTCGAGTCCATTGAAGAACCGGGACGGTTGGCCAACCTCATCGCCTCCAACCTCCATCTGAAAATCGAAGAGGCCCAGGAAATCCTGGAGCAGGAAGAGCCGATGCACCGCCTCATTCGCATCAACGACTACCTGCGCCGGGAGCTGGAAGTCTCCACCATGCAGGCCAAGATCCAGTCCGAGGCCAAAGAGGAGATCGACCGCAGCCAACGGGAATATTTCCTCCGGGAACAGCTGCGGGCCATCAAAAAAGAGTTGGGCGACTACGACGAGCGCCCCGATGAAATCGAGGAGTACCAACAGAAAATCGCCAAAGCCCGGATGCCCAAGGCCGTGGAGGAAGAGGCCGTCCTGCAACTGTCCCGCCTGGAACAGATGCACCCCGACGCGGCCGAGGCCACCATGGTGCGCACCTATCTGGATTGGCTGGTGGAACTGCCCTGGTCCAAACACACCCGGGACAAACTGGAATTAAAAGAGGCCAAGGCCGTTCTGGACGCTGATCACTACAACCTGGAAAAGGTCAAGGACCGGATCCTGGAGTATCTCAGCGTCCGCAAACTCAATAAAAAGATGAAAGGCCCCATCCTCTGCTTTGTGGGCCCGCCGGGCGTCGGCAAGACCTCCCTGGGCAAATCCATCGCCCGGGCCATGGGCCGCAAATTTACCCGTATTTCGTTGGGCGGCATGCGGGATGAGGCGGAAATCCGCGGCCACCGGCGGACCTACATCGGCGCCCTCCCCGGCCGCATCATCCAGGGCCTGAAAAATGCCGGCGTCAACAATCCTGTCTTCATGATGGACGAGATTGATAAAATCGGCCAGGATTTCCGGGGCGACCCCTCCGCCGCCCTCCTGGAGGTCCTGGACCCCGAGCAGAACGCCGCTTTCAGCGACCATTATCTGAACGTGCCTTTCGACCTTTCCCGGGTCATGTTTATCCTGACCGCCAACATCGTCGACCCCATCCCTTCGGCCCTGCTGGACCGCATGGAGATCATCCGCCTGGCCGGCTATACCGAAGAAGAGAAGCTGGAGATCGCCCAAAAATATCTGCTGCCCCGGCAGTTGCAGGAGAACGGCTTAAAACCGTCGGATCTGACCATTGCCGCACCGACCTTGCGGGAACTTATCTGCCATTATACCCAGGAGGCCGGCCTCCGGAACCTGGAGCGGGAGATCGGCAGCCTGTGCCGCAAAGTAGCCCGCCGCATCGCCGAGGGGGAAAAAGGGCCGTTTACCATCAACCGGGCCAACCTGCACCGTTACCTGGGGCCGCCCCGCTATCTGCCCGAGGGCGAGCAGGAAAAAGACGAAACCGGCGTCGCCACCGGCCTGGCCTGGACGGAGTTCGGCGGCGAAATCCTGCATGTGGAGGCCAGCCTGATGCGGGGCAAAGGTCAGCTGACCCTTACCGGCCATCTGGGGGAAGTGATGAAAGAATCAGCCCAGGCCGCCCTCAGTTACAGCCGGGCCCGGTCCCAGATCTTCAACCTGCCGGAAGATTTCTATGAAAAATTAGATATCCACCTGCACGTCCCGGCCGGCGCCATCCCCAAGGATGGTCCGTCCGCCGGCGTGACCATGGCCACAGCCCTGATCTCGGCCCTGACCAAAATCCCGGTGCGCAAAGACGTGGCCATGACCGGCGAAATCACCCTGCGGGGCAAGGTCCTGCCCATCGGCGGCCTGAAGGAAAAGGCCCTGGCCGCCCTCCGGGCCCGCATCAAGACGGTGATCATCCCCGAAGCCAATAAAAAAGACCTGATAGAAATTCCCAAGCATATCAAACGCCGGTTGAAATTTATCCCGGTGCAAAGTATGGACGAGGTCCTGCAGGTGGCTTTGGTCCGCTCGCCGGGCCTCGAAGAGGGCAAAAAGACGCCCCGACGGTTGGGACGCAAATCAACCCAACCTTTAACCTCGCGGCCGTCGTAACGTTGGCATCCCCCAGGCCGTCAGGGGCCGCTGACCACGGCCCCGGCGGCCCGACGGGGTAACATCAGAGGCGGGCGGCCTTGGGCTCCCCGGCGCCCAATCTTACCGCCTCCCAAACATCGCTGGACTCACCTCTTCTAGCCTTTGGATATACCACTCTGGATATATTGGCTGGCCCTGGCCCTGCTGCTGGTCTGCTATAGCTTCTTTGCTTCGGCCGAGACCTCCCTTTTTTCTCTCAGCCCCCTGGCCCGCCTGAAATTAAAGTCTCGTCACCCCAAAGCCGGAGCAATGATCGACCGCCTCCTGTCCCGGCCCCAACGACTTCTCACCTCCATTATTATCGGCAATGAAGTGGCCGTCATTATCGCCACGGTTCTGGCTACGTCTATCTCGCTGACCATCTGGGGGGCGCAGGGGAAGTGGGTGGCCATGGTGGTCATGGCCCCGGCCCTGCTCCTGTTCGGCGAAATCATCCCCAAATCCCTGGCCTTGCGTTCCCCGGAACGTTGGGCCCGGCTGCTGGCGCCGCCCCTGGCCGTGGTCCTCCCCCTGCTCTCCCCCTTCCGCTTCGTCCTCCTCGCCTTGAGCAAGGCCATCATGAATCTGCTGGGCATCAGACCCAAGGCCACGGGGCCCCTGGTCCAGGAGGACGACTTTCTGCGACTGGTGGAAGACAGCCACAAAGGCGGCCTCATCGCCCCCATTGAGAAAGACCTCATCGTCAACCTCATGCATCTGGGCGAGACCACCGTGGCCCAGATCATGGTGCCCCGGCCCGACATCTTCGCCCTGCCCATCACCATGCCGGCCGGTGAATTGGTCAAGGCCGTGAAAAAGGCCCGTTTTTCCCGGTTGCCCATTTATGGCACCGATCTGGAGGATATCCTGGGCATTCTCCATGCCAAGGACCTGTTGCACCTGCCCCCAACCCCGGCCTGTGAGGAGGCCTGTATCAGAAAACTCCTGCGGGCTCCCTATTATGTGCCGGAAAATAAACGGGCCTTTGACCTGCTGCAGGAGCTTCAGGCCCGCCAGTTCAGGCTGGCCCTGGTGGTGGATGAATACGGCAGCCTCACCGGCCTCATCTCCGTGGAAGATATCCTGGCCGAACTCTTCGGCGAGTTTCAGGAGGAATTTGAAGTCGCTGACCGTCCCCTGGAACAATTGGCCCCCGGCGTCTACCTGGTCAAGAGTTGGATGTCCCTGGCCGACCTCAACGACACCCTGGAGCTGACCCTGCCGGACGGCGAATTTGACACCGTCGGGGGCTTTGTCCTCAACCTCTTC
>CALGOE010000038.1 GCA_937958145.1 uncultured Desulfobacca sp. | reverse complement strand
ATAGCGGGTCAGGAGACCCGCCCGTTAGCGGGTCAGGAGACCCGCCCTACGGGGATACCAGGAACCGACTATGGCTGACACCAAAGAAAAACCCTGGCAGGGCCGCTTTGCCGGCCGCACCGAGACGTCGGTGGAAGAATTCACCTCTTCCTTGCATTTTGACCGGCGCCTCTATCGGTATGATATCGCCGGTTCCATCGCCCATGCCCGGATGTTGGGGCAGCAGGGGATCCTCACGGCTGACGAGGTGGAGGCCATCGTTCAGGGTCTGGCCAGGGTGCAAGAGGACATCGACCGGGGCGCATTTGTCTTCGAGGCGGCTGATGAAGACATCCACATGGCGGTGGAACGGCGCCTCATCGCCCTGATCGGGGATGTGGGGCGCAAACTCCACACCGCCCGCAGCCGCAATGACCAGGTGGCCTTGGACATCCGCCTCTATCTGCGGGAGCAGATCCAGGAGCTGCTGGCGGCCCTCACCGAGCTGCGGCGGGCCGGGGCCAGGTTGGCCCGGCGTTATTTCGGGGTCATCATGCCCGGCTATACCCACCTGCAGCGGGCTCAACCGGTATTGTTCAGCCATCACCTCCTGGCCTACGACGAGATGTGGCAACGGGATCAAGGGCGGCTGCAGGACGGCCTGAAGCGCTTGAACGTTCTGCCCCTGGGCGCCGCGGCCCTGGCCGGCACCACTTTTCCCATTGATCCGGCCTTGACGGCAGAATTCTTGCATTTCCCTGCCATCCAGCGCAACAGCCTGGATGCCGTCGCTGACCGGGATTTTGTTGTAGAATTCGCCGCCGCGGCCAGCCTCATCATGGTGCACCTCAGCCGCTTGGCCGAGGAGCTCATCCTCTGGTCCACGGCGGAGTTCGGTTTCATCGAGATTGCTGATGCTTACTGCACCGGCTCCTCCATCATGCCGCAGAAGAAAAATCCCGATGTGGCGGAGTTGATCCGGGGCAAGAGCGGCCGGGTCATCGGCCACCTCACGGGTCTGTTGGTGACCCTCAAAGGCCTGCCGCTGGCCTACAACCGTGATCTGCAGGAGGATAAGGAGCCCCTGTTTGATGTGGTCGAGACGGTCCTGCCGTGCGTCCGCCTGATGGCCGGGGTTTTGGCCAACCTGACGGTAAAAAAGGAAAACATGGCCCGGGCCCTGCGCGGCGGGTTTTTAACCGCCACCGATATGGCCGATTATCTGGTGACCAAGGGGGTGCCTTTTCGCACGGCCCACGCCCAGGTGGGGCAGACGGTGCGCTATGCCGAGAGCAAGGGGCAGGAGTTGGCCGAACTGACCCTGGCAGAGATCCGGCAATTCGCCCCGGTGGTCGAGGCCGATCTGTTTCACTGGCTTACTGTTGAGCAATCGGTGCAGCGGCGCACCTCCCCGGGCGGGACTGCACCGGAACGGGTAGGCGCAGTCCTGGCCGCCGTGGAGGCGGAGCTGGGACTGGCTGGCAGAGAGGAGGAAACAGGCCAGAGCTAAAGGGAAGGAAGTCAGTCACCCTTTCCTGCCCCCGCCGTGAAGCCATGAATATGATTGCCTCGCTAATCCTCAAGCTGTGGCTCATTCTCCCCCTGGTGGTGCTGGCCTGCAGCCTTTGCGGCTGCGGCAAGAAGATGGCCCCCATCCCGCCTGACTCCCTGGTACCGGGGGAAGTGCGGCAGTTCACCGTGCGCCAGGAGGGCCCGGCCCTGCAATTGACCTGGCTCCTGCCCCGGGTCAACATTGATAATCAGCCCCTGACTGATATCCAGGGATTCCGTCTTTTCCGGCACGAGGCCAGCCTGGCGGCGTCGGGCGGCTGTCCGCCGGACCTGGACCTGCTGGCGGTCATTGATTTAAGTTACCCTCAGATGGGTGAAGTGTCCGGAGAAATGGTCAGATACCGGGATGAAAAATTGGAGCCGGGTAAACGCTATTTTTATCAGGTGGTGGGCTTCGGCCGGGGGGGGCAGCCGGGGCTGCCTTCAGCTATCCTGTCCCATGCCTGGGATGTCCTGCCCCAGGCTCCCGCGGCACTGCAGGCCCAGGCCGGAGACCGGCAGGTGCAGCTTTCCTGGCCGCAGGTGGCGCGTTTGGCTGATGGCCGGCCTCTGCCGGGAGCGGCAACTTATCAACTCTATCGTCAGGCCCCCGGCGCAGATTGGGTCCTGGCCAATCAGGCGCCGCTGACCGAACCGCATTTCCTGGATATCGGCGTGAGCAACGACGTCACGTATCGGTATCGGGTGCGGGCGGTCCGCAAAGTCGGCGCTGATGTTTTGGAGAGTCTTGACTCCCCTGTCCAAACGGCCACACCCGTGGACATGACGCCACCGGCGCCGGTGCTGAATGTGGTGGCGGTAAGCACAACCAGGGGCATAGAACTGCGTTGGGACCCCGGCCGGGAACCGGATCTGGCCGGCTACCTGGTGTTTCGCCGCTCCCTGGCCGAACCGCAATTTCAGCAGGTTACCCCCCGATTATTGACTCAGCCCTCCTTTGTCGACGCCAACGCCGCCACTGGGGTGACGTATTTTTATTACGTCGTGGCCGTGGATGATTCCCGGCGGGCCAACCACAGTCTGCCCTCGGAGCCGGTGGCAGCGACACGGTAACAGCTCCTGGGGGGAAGCAACCTTTCAGGTCATTGAGGGCAAACCCATGGTTCGCCCTCACAAAAAATGGAAACTGGGAACCAGCTATGCATCACTTCCATTACCTCAACGGCGAACTCTTTTGTGAACAGGTGCCGGTGGCGACCATCGCCGCGGCCGTGGGGACGCCCTTTTACCTTTATAGCAGCGCCACCCTGGAACATCACTTCCGGGTCTTTGATCAAGCCTTTGCCGAGATGCCGCATCTGGTCTGTTATGCGGTCAAGGCCAACTCGAATCTGGCCATCCTCCGGCTTTTCATCAATCAGGGCAGTGGGGTAGACATTGTTTCGGGCGGCGAGCTCTATCGGGCCCTGCAGGCCGGGGTTGATCCCGGCAAGGTGGTGTACTCGGGCGTCGGCAAGCGGCCGGAGGAAATCCGCTTTGCCTTGGAGCAGGGCATCTTGATGTTCAATATTGAATCTGATCAAGAACTGCTGGCCATTGATCAGATCGCCGGCGAGATGGGGACGCGGGCCCGCATCGCCCTGCGGGTCAATCCGGATGTGGATCCGCAGACGCATCCTTACATCTCCACCGGCCTGAAGCAGAACAAATTCGGGATTGATATCGAAAGATCGCTCTCAGCCTATCGCCTGGCCAAAGATTTGGCCAACCTGGAGATTGTCGGGGTTGCCTGCCATATCGGGTCGCAATTGACCCAATTGTCACCTTTCCTGGAGACGCTGGCGCGCCTGAAAGAGCTCATCGGCCGCCTGCGGGGGGAGGGCATTGCCATCCGCTATCTGGATATCGGTGGTGGCCTGGGCATCCAATACCATCAGGAAACCCCGCCCCATCCGCACGAATACGGCCAGGGCATACAAAGGGAGCTGGCCGGATTGGATTGCACCCTGATCCTGGAGCCGGGACGGGTCCTGGTGGGCAATGCCGGGATCCTGGTGACCAAGGTCTTGTTTACCAAAGAGGGGGAAGAGAAGTTTTTCATTATAGTGGACGCCGGTATGAACGATCTCTCCCGGCCCAGTCTCTACGGCTCTTATCATGGCGTGCAACCGGTGGTGGTCAAACCCCGGCGGGAGATCAGGGCGTCGCTGGTGGGGCCCATCTGCGAGTCCGGCGATTTTTTGGCCAAAGACCGGCTGCTGCCGGAGTTCAGCGCCGGAGAGCTGGTGGCGGTCATGAGCGCCGGGGCCTATGGCTTCTCCATGAGCTCCAATTACAATTCCCGGCCCCGGGTCCCGGAAATTTTGGTGCATAAAGATGAGTTTTATGTTATCAGGGAACGTGAAACCTATGAAACTCTGGTGCAGGGGGAACATATTCCGGCCTTCTTGCAGTCACAAAATCCCAAGGACTAAAAAGCTGGAACGTCGGCCGTCATCATCCTATGAACCGTCTTCCCATCTGGAAAATGCAGGGCAGTGGCAATGATTTCATTCTCATTGACCACCGCCGACCGGTGATCCCGGATAATGATCGGGTGGCGCTGGTGCAGAAGCTCTGCGCCCCCAAGTTCGGCGTCGGCGCCGATGGCTTGATCCTGATCGAACCCTCGCCCCGGGTGGATTTCCGTTGGCGCTTTTACAATGCCGACGGCTCCGAGGCCGAGATGTGTGGCAATGGCGGCCGTTGTGCCGCCCGTTTTGCCTTTCTCCAGGGTATAGCCCCCCAGGACCTGGCCTTTGAAACCCTGGCCGGCATCATCCATGCCGAAGTCAGGGGCCGCCGGGTCAAATTGGAGCTCAGCCCGCCCCACAGTCTGCAGCTCCATATGCAGATTCCGGTGGGGGAAGAACTGTGGCAGGGGCATTTCATCAACACCGGTGTGCCCCATGTGGTGATCCCGGTGGAGCAGCTGGCCACGGTGCCGGTGGCGGAGATCGGTCGGGCCATCCGGTTCCATCCCCTGTTCCAGCCGGCCGGCACGAATGTGAATTTTATCAGCCGCCTCGGTCCCCAGGAGATTGCCATCCGGACCTATGAGCGGGGGGTGGAGGCCGAAACCTTGGCCTGCGGGACCGGTTCCGTGGCCGCGGCCTTAATTTCGGCGCTGCTCCAGGATCTCCCGGCGCCGGTGACGGTGCGCCCCCGGAGTGGTGAGATGTTACAGGTATATTTTCAGCGGCAGCAGGATGATTTCGGCTCTGTTTTCCTGGAGGGCGAGGCCGCAGTGGTCTTTCAGGGCGAAGTGTGGTTGGATGAATTGAGGTAAGGAGGACAAGGCATGATCCAAGGAGCAATTGTCGCCATCGTCACCCCATTCAAGAATGGCCAGGTGGACGAGGAGAAGTATCGGGAGCTCATTGAGTTCCAGATTGAGCAGGGCACCCATGGCATCGTCCCCTGCGGTACTACCGGGGAATCGGCTACCCTCTCCCATGCCGAACATAAACGGGTGGTGGAAATCTGCCTGGATCAGGTGAAAAAACGGGTTCCGGTCATTGCCGGCACCGGCTCCAATAACACCGCCGAAGCCTTGGAACTGACCAAACACGCCGAAGCTGCCGGTGCCGATGCCGCCCTGATGATCACCCCCTACTACAACAAACCCACCCAGGAGGGGATTTATCAGCATTTCAAGCTGATCGCCGAAAATACCAGGATCCCCATCATCGTCTATAATGTGCCGGGGCGGACGGCCCTGAATCTGCTGCCGGAGACGGTAGCCCGGTTGGCGCAATTTCCCAACATTATCGGCATTAAAGAGGCCACCGGAGACCTGAATCAAGGCGCCAAGGTCATCCGCCTCTGTCCCGAGGATTTTATCGTCCTCTCCGGCGATGATTTTACCGCCTTTCCCCTCATGTGCATCGGCGGGCGGGGGGTGATTTCGGTGATCTCCAATGTGGTTCCGGCCGATATGGCCGGGATGTGCAACGCCTTTTTCGCCGGCGATTATGCCAAGGCCAAGGCCTTGCACTATAAGATGTTCCCGCTGATGGAGGCCATGTTTTTTGAAACCAATCCCGTGCCGGCCAAGACAGCCTTGAAGCTTCTGGGTCGGTTGAACGGCGACGTGCGTCTGCCCCTCTGCCCGATGTCTGCCGCCAACGAGGAAAGATTGCGCCAGGTGATGGTCGAATATGGCCTGCTTTAAGCCATTTTTGAGATTTTCTCACCTTCCCGCGCGGGAAAATCGAGGTGATCTATGATCAAAGCCATTGTCGCCGGCGCGGCCGGCCGGATGGGTGGCCGCATTATTCACATGCTGGAGGGGGCCCAGGATATCGTCCTGGCCGCCGCTTTTGAACAGCCCGGGCATCCGGCGGTGGGGAGAGACATCGGCGAGGTGGTCGGGCTGCCCAAAAAAAATCTCGCCGTGGCCGGCAGCCTGGCCGAAGTCCTGGCGGCCGGGGAGGTCCTCATTGACTTCACCACTCCCGAGGCCTCCCTGGCCAATCTGCGTCAGGCCGTCGCCGCGGGGAAGGCGGCGGTCATCGGCACCACCGGCTTCCACGCGGAACATCTGGCCGCAATACGTGACCTGGCCACAAAGGGCCGGGTGGTCCTGGCCCCCAACATGAGCGTCGGCGTCAACCTTATGTTCAAGGTGGTGGCCGACATTGCCAGGGTGTTATCCTCAGGGTATGATGTGGAAATTGTTGAAGCCCATCACCGCCTGAAAAAAGATGCCCCCAGCGGCACCGCCATGAAACTGGCCCAGGTCATTGCCGAGGCCTTGCAGCGGAATTTGGACGAAGTGGCCGTGTACGAACGGAAAGGGATGATCGGCCAGCGCACCGACGCCGAAATCGGCATCCAGACGGTGCGGGCCGGTGACATTGTGGGAGAGCACACCGTCATGTTCGGCGGCATCGGCGAGCGCCTGGAGATCATCCACCGGGCCCATAACCGGGACAACTTTGCCCGGGGCGCGGTGCGGGCCGCCCGTTGGATTGTGGCCCAGCCGCCGGGCCTCTACGATATGCAGGATGTGTTAGGGCTGAAGTAGTGGCCAGGGGCCAGGGATAAGGGAATAGGGATTAGGGAATAATGAGGTTTGTGAGGTTTGCGTATGAGGGCCGGGTGGAGTACGGCCGGCTGGAAGGTGAAGACATTCAACCGCTGGCAGGGCCGCCGGGGCTGGAGCTCCGACCCACGGGCCCGCAGGTGCCGCTGGGCGCAGTGCAACTCCTGGCCCCCTGCGAGCCCACCAAGATTATCGCCCTGGGGCTGAATTACCGGGACCATGCCGCCGAGATGCGCATGGCTCTGCCGGAGGAACCGCTTATTTTCATGAAACCGGCCACCAGCGTCATCGGTCCGGGGGCACCCATAATCCTGCCGCGCCAATCCCGGCGGGTGGATTATGAAGCGGAGTTGGCGGTGGTCATCGGCCGGGTGGCCCGGAAGGTGGCGGTTGATGTAGCCAGCGACTATATTTGGGGCTATACCTGTTTTAACGATGTCACCGCCCGGGACCTGCAGAAAAAGGACGGCCAATTCACCCGGGCCAAAAGTTTTGATACCTTTGCGCCCATCGGCCCCTGGATCGAGACGACGCTGCCGGACCTGGCGACGGTGACCGTGGAGGCCTATGTGAATGGGGAACGCCGGCAGCAGAGCCATATCGGCAATCTGGTGTTCGGCGTGCCCGTGCTGGTGAGTTTTATCTCCCACATCATGACCCTGTTGCCCGGCGATGTCATCGCCACCGGCACCCCCTCCGGCGTCGGCCCCCTGCATCCGGGGGATATCGTGGAAATCCGCCTCGGTGGCATCGGCAGTTTGTTTAACCCCGTGATCAACGATGAAGATTCTGGTAATCCTGGCCCATCCGAATCCGGCCAGCTTTAACGCCGCCATCGCCCGGACCGTGGTCCAGACCCTGACGGCGGCAGATCATGAGGTCGTCTTTCATGATCTCTATGCCGAAGGCTTCGACCCGGTGCTGCCGGCCGGCGAGGTCCACAAAGACGCGGCCCTGCCGCCCCTGGTCGCCCAACATATCGCAGATCTGGTGGCCGCCAACGGCATCGTCGTTGTACATCCGTCCTGGTGGGGCCAGCCTCCGGCTATTCTTAAAGGCTGGCTTGACCGGGTGTTGCGTTTAGGCGTCGCCTATCACCTCCCCGGTCCGGCCGGCTCCGGCAGTCCCCAGGGCCTTTTGAAAGCTGCGGCCGCGGTGGTGTTCACCACGTCCAACACGCCGCCTCTGCGGGAGATCGACCTCTACGGCGATCCTCTCAAGAATATTTGGGAAAATTGCGTCTTCCGCGTCTGTGGCGTTTCCCATTTTCTGCGGAAGAATTTTGCCGTCATGGCCATGAGTACGCCGGCCCAACGCCAGGTTTGGCTGGACGAAGTGGCGACAATCATTCGCGGCACTTTTCCCTCTCGAAAAATTTAGGAAAGGTATCATGCTGTATGCCCGTCTGTGAATTTGCCGAACGCTTGAAGCAGCTCCCGCCGTATCTTTTCAAAGAAATCGACCGGGTCAAGGAAGAGGTCAAGGCCCGGGGCGTGGATATCATTGATCTGGGGGTCGGCGATCCTGATCTGCCGACGCCGGATTTTATCATTGCCGCCCTGCAGCGGGCCGTCCAGGACCCCAGCACCCACCGCTATCCCTCCTATTCCGGCATGAACGACTTCCGGGAGGCAGTGGCCCGCTGGTATGACCGCCGTTTCGGCGTCAGCCTGGACCCCGAGCGGGAGGTGGTGACCCTCATCGGTTCCAAAGAGGGCATCGCCCACCTGCCCTTGGCCTTTAATAATCCCGGCGACCTCAATCTGGCCACCAGCCCCGCCTATCCGGTTTATCAGATCGGCACCATGTTTGCCGGGGCCCGGACCCATTTTCTGCCGCTGCTGGCAGAAAACAATTTCCTGCCGGACCTGACCCAAATCTCCCCGGAGGTGGCCCGGCAGGCCAAACTGCTGTTTTTCAACTACCCCAATAACCCCACGGCGGCCGTGGCCGATCCGGGCTTTTTCGCCCAGGTGGTGGAGTTCTGCCGGGAGCATAACATCGTGGCCGTGCACGATGCCGCGTATACCGAGATGGCCTACGACGGCTATCGCCCCCCCAGTTTTTTGCAGACCCCCGGCGCCAAAGACCTGGGCATAGAATTTCACTCCCTGTCCAAAACGTATAACATGACGGGGTGGCGGCTGGGTTTTGCCGTGGGCCAGGCCGATATTATCGAGGGCCTGGGCAATATCAAGAGCAATATTGACTCGGGGGTCTTTAATGCCATCCAATACGCCGGCATCGCCGCTTTGGACTCGGATCAATCGGCGGTGGTGCAAAATTGCCGCATTCTGCAGGAGCGGCGGGATATCCTGGTGGCCGGTCTGAAGAAATTGGGATACCAGGTTACCGCGCCCAAAGCTACCTTTTATGTTTGGCTGCCAACCCCCACCGGCTTAAGTTCGGCCCAGTTCACGTCGCTGCTGCTGGAGCAGGCCGGCATTGTGACCACCCCGGGCAATGGCTTTGGCACCCCGGGCGAAGGCTATGTCCGCCTGGCCCTGACCGTGCCGGCAGCCCGTCTGGAAGAGGCCCTGACCCGCCTGGCGAGGCTGGGTTAGGCCATTTGCCCTGATTCTGACAACCGACGGTGCGTCCACGCCAGACCGACCGTTGCCTTGGCGAAAGGTTATTATGACCACATCTCTGGAACAGGCCCATCTGCTGATGCCGGCCATCCAAAAACTGGCGGACGCGGCCTATGGGCCGTTGCTGCAGCAATATCCTCCCCTGGCGGACCTCATGGCCGAGGTTCCCACCGGACGCTGGCAATTTTTCTTCATCACCACCGGCATTGGCGTGAGTCTGTTGCTGGCCCCGGTGCACGTGGCCCTCGAAGATCAGGATCAGGTCTGCCACACCGTGGACGCAGCTTTGGCCGCCTGGCACCCTCAGGCCCACGCAGCCCTGGAGGATTTTTTAAAATTCATCCAGGACCGGATGCAGCAGGAGGTGGAGCTGCCGGCGGCCATCGGGTCCTGGCTGGTATGGAACCTGAAACAGGCGCAGCCGTCCGAAGAAGAACTCACCTTGGCCTGGCCGCTGGGACTCTTCTTCCTGCACAGTTTCAAGGATTGGTGGGATACCGAGGCCAACGGCGCCCCGGCCTAAAACTGGTGCATGTTCAAAATTTGTCATCTGGAATCCGGGGCCTGGCCCACCGGCGGTGCCGGGCAAGAGTTCCCCGAGAAACCCGACGCCACGCATAAACTTCTCTGGTGAAAAAAGCAATTCCTGCAGCCGGAAACACGGACCGGCCAGCCCAACCGGCCTGGCATGAAGCCTACATCGGCCTGGGCTCAAACTTAGACGATCCGGCGGCCCAATTGCGGGAGGCCTTGCGTCGCCTGGCGCTGCTGCCCGGGGTGGTGGTGACCAAGGTATCATCTTTTTATGCCACGCCGCCGGTGGGGGTGGTGGACCAACCCTGGTTTGTCAATGCCGCGGCGGCTATCCGGACAACCCTGAGCGCCGAGGACTTACTGACGGCTCTTTTGCAGATTGAGGCCGAGATGGGGCGGGTACGCACCCAGCGTTGGGGGCCGCGTCTTGTGGATCTTGATATTTTGTTGTATGATAATGCTGTTATTGATACCAACAGGCTATCCGTGCCGCATCCGGAAATGGCCTGGCGCGGTTTTGTCCTGCTGCCCCTGGCGGAGATTGCCCCCGAAGCTTACCACCCGGTGCTGCAGCAGACGGTAAGTCAACTGTTGGCCCGATTGCCCGCTGCGGCAAGAGTGGCCCAAAAACTTTGAGGCTGCCGTGATCCGCTTGCTCCTCCTCGCCCTCACCGGCTACGTGAGTTATAAGGTTCTGCAAAGAGTGCTGCCCTGGTTCTGGCGCCCCCAGATTCAACCGCGGGGTCCCCAGCCCGAGGTGCAAGCCGATGAATTAGTACAGGATCCGGTCTGCAAGGTCTTTATCCCGCGGCGCAATGCCCTTGTGGCGCGCCGGGAGGGCCAGGATTTTTTTTTCTGCTCCGAAGGCTGCCGGAAGAAATTCCTGCAAAAATCTTGACCATGACCTTAATCTGCGCCAGTCAAGGAGATCTTCATGAAATTTTTTATCGATTCGGCCAATCTTGACGAAATTCAAAAAGCCCATGATCTCGGTCTGGTGGACGGCGTCACCACCAACCCGTCCCTCAGCGCCCAAGCCGGGCTCAAGGACCTGGCGGCTTTCCATGAACAGATCCGCCGGATCTGCGAGTTGGTCCAAGCCCCGGTGAGTGCCGAGGTGGTGACCACGACCGCCGCCGACATGATCGCCGAAGCCAGGACTTTGGCCAAAATCCACGAACACGTGGTGGTCAAGATCCCCATGACGCCGGACGGTCTCAAGGCCACCCATACCCTGGCCCGGGAAGGCATCCGCGTCAACGTCACCCTGATTTTTCAGCCCCTCCAGGCCATGTTGGCTGCCAAAGCCGGCGCCGCCTATGTCAGCCCCTTCATCGGCCGTTTGGATGATATTTCCCAGACCGGTATGGAGCTGGTGGAGCAGATCATGGCCATCTTCAATAACTATGGCTATGAGACCGAAGTGATTGTGGCCAGCATCCGGCATCCGCTGCACGTGCTCCAGGCCGCCCTGGCCGGCGCCGATATCGCCACCATCCCCTATAAGGTCATCTTGCAGCTCATCAATCATCCCTTGACGGATATCGGTTTGGCCAAATTCCTGGAAGATTGGAAAAAAGCCCAAAAATCCTGATATGGACCCGCGACAGTCCCCTTTTTGGAACCTGCCCAATGTCTTGACGGTCCTACGTATCGTGGCCATTCCGGTGATCATTGTCCTGATGAGTTTTCCGGGACGGCTGCCCAGTTTTCTGGCGGCGCTGACCTTCCTGACGGCCGGTATGACCGATCTCCTGGACGGCTTTCTGGCCCGGCGTCAACACCTGGTGACCCGGGCCGGGAAATTCATGGATCCTCTGGCCGACAAATTGCTGGTTTCCGCTGCCCTCATTATGCTCATCCCTCTGGGCCGCGTCGAGGCCTGGCTGGTTTTTGTCATCATCGGCCGGGAATTGGCGGTCACCGGTCTGCGGGCCATTGCTGCGGCCGAGGGCCTGGTCATCGCCGCCGACCGCTGGGGCAAACTGAAGACCATCCTGCAGATGTCGGCCCTCTTTGCCCTGATTCTGCATTATCCCTATGCGGCCATTGATTTCCAGCAGATCGGCACGGTCCTCATCTATGTGGCCGCGGTCATCACCGTGGCCTCGGGCTGCAGTTATTATTTCACTTTCTTCCACCCCACCTCATCGACGCCGGCCTGATGGGTCGGCCGGCGCTGACCTCCCAGGTCGGCAGGCGCAGACCTCCAGGTTGGTAGGCACAGACCTCCAGGTCTGTGCCGGGATTATTTTTCAGGCCGCCTTAAACTTTTTGATAGGTATACGGTGAAAAGGTAAAGGGCGGGATGTTCATGCCATGGCCAATCCTTTAGAGTTGCGGTGCCGGGTTCAGGTTCATCCGGATGAGACCCTGGAGCCGTTCGGGCAGGGCCGGCTTTGGGTGTTGCAGAAAAAAACCGGGTATCGGTTTTCGTTGGATGCCGTTCTCCTGGCCGGCCTGACCGAACTGCGGTCGGCGGCGCGGGTCATGGATCTGGGTACCGGCTGCGGCATCATCCCCCTCATCCTGGCCTGCCGCTTCCCGTCCCTGTCTCTGGTCGGCGTGGAGAGCCAGGCCTCTTTGGCGGATCTGGCCGCCCGCAATGTCCGTCTCAACGGCCTGACCGCGCAAATTGCCATCCTGGCCACGGCGATGCAAGACCTGCCCGGTCAGGTTCCCCCGGCATCATTTGATGTGGTGGTGAGCAACCCCCCGTACCGCCCCTTGGGGGCCGGTCGTCTCAATCCACAGACCGAGAAGGCCATTGCCCGCCACGAGCTGCAGGGATCACTGGCCGCGGTGGCCCAGGCGGCCCGATATCTGCTGCCTGAGAAAGGGCGCCTGGTCTTGATTTATCCGGCCTGGCGCACCGTCCATCTCCTCAGTCTTCTCCGTTCCCAGCGGCTGGAGCCGAAGTTTCTGCGCTTTATCCATTCCCGGCCCGGTGAGCCGGCGTGCCTGGTCTGGGTGGAAGCCCGCCACGGCGGCGGCGAGGAGGTGCAGGTCCTCCCGCCCCTTATCATCTACGAAGCGCCGCAACGGTACAGCGCCGAGATGGCGGCCCTCTTGGAGTTGGCGCCGGCGGCCCAACCCCCGTGGCCCTGAACCTCTTGCCAGCCAGGGGGCTTTTCTGCTACAATATTGCCAGAGCACCAAACCAGGCCAGGGGGTGGGTCATGTTGTTTCATAATTTCACCGCACCGGTCAACCAGCACCAGAATAATAACCTGGATAAGAAAAAAGGCCGCATCCTTATCATTGATCCAGATGATGTCACCTGCGATTTCCTCTCCTCGGTCATCAAGCTCATCGGTTTTGAATGTGAAATGGTCAAAGACGTGGAGCAGGCCGTGGAACTTTTGGAAAAAACGGTCTATGATCTCCTCATCACCGATTGGCATCTTCCCAAGACCCGGGAATTCCTGCAGACCAGTCTGGAGAAGCACCCCAACCTGCAGACGATCCTGATGGTGAATCGTCGCCAGGTGTTTTTTGAGGCGATGCACCTGCCGGGGGCCACCGTCATTCAGAAACCCTTCAATTTTGACGATATTGTCCAAAAGATTCAGCAGGCCTTTCACCTCCGCAACCTGCAGCAGATGGAAACCCAGATCCAGCGTCTGCGGCACGAAATCTTCCGCTTTTAACTCCCCCCGCTCATGGCCATGATCTCCCATCCGAACACTGACAACCGACTGTCTGGGTCATGTTAGCCCGGGTTACCAGTGGTTCCCTGCGGGGGGTCGAGGGTTTTCTGGTTGAGGTCGAGGTCGACATTGCCGCCGGTATGTCAGCCTTTACCACGGTGGGACTGCCTGAGACGGCAGTGAAAGAAAGCAAGGATCGGGTCAAGGCTGCCATTAAAAATTCCGGGTACCGCTTCCCCGACACCCGCATTACCATTAACCTGGCCCCGGCCGATGTGCGCAAGGAAGGGACGGGCTTTGATCTGCCCATTGCTTTGGGGTTGCTCGCCGCCCAAGGGCTGACCCCCCAGGAAAGCCTGGACCGGTTTCTGGTGTATGGCGAACTTTCCCTGGATGGCCGCCTGAAAGCCAGCCGCGGGGTGTTGCCCATCGCTTTGGCCTGCCGTCAGGCCGGTTTGGCCGGTCTGATTATTCCCAAGGAGAATGCCCGAGAGGCCGCGGTCGTCCAGGACCTGCCGGTGTATGCGGTCCACAGCCTGCCCGAAGTCGTGGAGTTTCTGCGGGGGTCCCTGGCCTTGAGCCCGGAACCCCCGCCAGCGGTGGATCTGCTGAGCCAGCCTGGTGAGGAGGTGGATTTTGCCGAAGTCAGGGGCCAGGAACAGGTCAAGAGGGCGCTGGTCATTGCGGCGGCCGGCGGGCATAATGTTTTAATGCTGGGGCCGCCGGGGGCCGGCAAGACCATGTTGGCCCGCCGCCTGCCCAGTATCCTGCCTCCCTTGACCTTTGCCGAGGCCTTGGAGACTTCCAAGATTTACAGCATCATGGGCCTGCTGCCGCCCGGACAGGCGCTGTTGACCCAGCGACCCTTCCGGCCGCCGCACCATACCGTCTCCGATGCCGGTCTCATCGGCGGCGGTCGCCTCCCCCGGCCGGGAGAAGTCAGTCTGGCCCACAACGGCGTCCTTTTTTTGGATGAACTGCCGGAATTTAAACGCCAGGTCCTGGAGGTCTTGCGCCAACCGTTGGAAGAGGGCTACGTTACCATCTCCCGGGCCAGCAGTTCCCTCACCTATCCGGCCCGTTTTATGTTGGTGGCCGCCATGAACCCCTGCCCGTGCGGTTTTCTGGGTGATCCGAAACATGCCTGCCGTTGTACCCCAACGCAGATCCGGACCTACCAAAACCGCATTTCCGGGCCGCTCCTGGATCGCATTGATCTGCACATAACCGTGCCGGCGGTGCCGTTTCGGGATTTGGCCGCCGAACCCGAGGGCGAGACCTCAACGCAGTTGCAGCAGCGGGTGATTGCGGCCCGAGCCCTGCAGACCCGGCGCTTGACGGGCACGCCGTTTCACTGCAATGCCCAGATGCCACCCCGTTTAGTCAAAAAATACTGCCAGTTGCAATCGGAACCGCGCCAGTTGCTGGAACGGGCCATGGAACGCCTGGGCCTCTCGGCCCGGGCCTATAACCGGATCCTGAAGATCGCCCGGACCATTGCTGATCTGGAAGCTGCACCGGAGATCCAAACGCCCCATCTGGCCGAAGCCATTCAATACCGCAGTCTGGACCGAAAACTGGGTTAGGTTAGGGGATACGGGTGGTGTGGGCAGAGACCGGTCCTCGCCAGATCAGAAAGGCAGGCTGAAAACGCTACGAGCAAGCTAAAATTGCCAACTGAAAAGGATACACAATGTCGGCCCTGGTGATGGAGCCGCTCCCGCGGCAATATGTTGTCTTTCCTCTGGTTGTCCATTGGCAGCCGTGGTTCGACCATCTTTCTTGCTATTGGCCGGAGCTGCGCTGTGGTCTGGCCACCGGCGCGCCAAAGGCCGGCTGGGTTTCCCTCCTGCGGCCACCACGGCAACAGGTCTGGCAGGCCTTTGCCAAGCATTTCCAGCCGGGTGAATTGAGCCAGTGGCAGGCGTATTTACACTATCTGGCGGCCGAGACTGACCAGGATGAGCAGGACTTGCAGGCGGCTATTCGGGGGACTGTGGCCCCGGTCCTGCCCCCTCAATTGGATCGGGAGGCTCTGTGGAGTCTGGCCCATCAATTGGAAGAGACGTTGGCCGAAAAAGCCGCGGGTTTGCAAAGGCTGGCCGCGCAGGAAAAGGTCCTGGGGCAACTCTTGGGTGAGGCGGAGCCCGAAGACCTGGAGATCCTGCCCGTGGACGCAGCGTGGAGTCCACCCCTCAGCCTGGGACCACCAGATATTCCCCTGGCCCGGCTGCGTCTGCAGTTCTGGCAGGAGGTCCTGAGTCCCCACCTGGCCGAACCCTGGACCATGGTGGTATTGGAACCGGAGGCCGGGGAGAGCTCTCCCCGCTTCCTCTGGCAGGCCGCCCAGGATGACGGGCAGGAGTTCTGGCAGGCCCGGTGGCGCTTGCCGGCCTGGCAGCCCCAGCCCGGCAGTGTGGAGCAGAATGTAGAGCTGCTGGAACTTGGGGTTCTCTTCAGAAAGACCCTGGCTGGCCTGCTGCAGGCCCTGGTGGCCTCGGCGGGGGAAGCGGCCCAATGGCGGGAAACCCTGCAACGCCTGGTGGAAGAGCGCCTGTGGCCGGCGTCAATCCCGCGCCAGGCGTCGGCAGTGCGTCTGGAGATTTACGGCTGGCTGCCGGGGTCGCCGATGTCCCCGGCGGTGCCTGCGCCTATGTTGTTTCTGTCTCCGGCAGACTGACCTCCGCCTTCCGGGGCAGGGCCGTCTTGGGTTTGACCGCGGCGATCTTGCCGGCCGCAATCTCCCGCAAAGCGACGACGATTTCCTTATTCTTGACTCGCTCCGTCAGGAGCACCGGTGCGCCCTTATAGAGCTGGCGGACCCGTTTGGCCGCCAAATGCACCAATTCAAAGCGATTTTCCACATGTTTCAGGCAATCTTCAATGGTTACCCGTGCCATGCTTTTCCTCCCTTAAAAGCCCTGATCTCCTGCTGACCGGCAGGAGTGGGGAACTGCCTTGCTTGGCCGGCGTTTGGGGCTACTTTAATTCACAACTGGCGCCAGCGCCGGTGCAGTCGGCCAGGGGACTCGCTCCTGCCGACTTGGCCAAGATTTGCCGCATTTCTTCATAAGAGTATTGATAGCCGCACACCGTGCAGCGGATTTTCAAACCCCGTCAGGTGGAACAGATCTGGATCTGTCCGGTTTGGCAATGCCGGCATTTCATGACATGAACATCCTCCTCACAAACATGGCTTAGATTAAAAAAAAGCTGATAATTGCGGTAACGCCGGGTTGACCTGCCGGGCCTGGCGCAGCAGGGCATTGAGATACAGCCAGGCGAAGCTGATCAGGAATTCCGGACCATATTTGCTGGCGCCGCCGGCTTCATAGGCAACTTCAAGATGATCCTCAATGCGGCTGGCCCGCAGCAATAGGTCCGGCAGCACCGACCAGACAATGGTCCACTCTGCCGGCCCGGTCTGACAGTGGCCGGCCGCCAGGCGCCAAGTGGCCGCGGTTGCCACTTCGGGGCTGATCAACAGCAGCACCTCCTGGCGTCCCTGGAGCGTAAACCGCTCTAAAGCCTGACCGTGTTCGGCCTCAATGGCGGCCAGGGTCAGCCAATTACTGCTTGGTGTCTGCAGGTGCAGGGGCAGGGCGCCGCGGCCATAGCGAGCCAACAGGGCGATATAATCCCAAGCGAAAACATAAGCATCTTCAGTGGGTAAAACAAGACTGGCGCGGCTGTAGAACACCCGCAGGTCGCGGCCGAACTCGGGATCGACATTGTACAAGAAAAAGAGCTCAAGGGGGCGGAAAGGCCGCACCCGCAACCCCCAACGGATGGTGTCGTAGGGCCGCTCGGCCACCAGCTCGGCGCCCAGACAGGCAGCTAAGCGGTCCGGGGCCAGGTCGGCCAGAGCGGCCAGGTCATCACGGTATTTCTGGCGGATATAGGCTCGTAACTGCCCTTCCCAACCCCAGCCGCCGGGAAACTGGCCCAGGGTGACCAGGTCATAGGGGAAAGAGGCGGTCACCCCGCCGCCTTGCTGGCCAATTTCTTGCTGAATTTGTCGGCGTTGATGATGAAACGCTCGTGCGTGGCCTCGCCGATCTTTTCTTTTTCGTCAAAGGCCTCCAACTTAAAACTCAGTTTTTTGCCGTCCACTTCGACCAGTTCGGTGACTACCCGCACCTCCATCCCCAACGGCGTCGGCGCTGTATGTTTCAATTTGATGCCGATGCCCACCGATTGCTCGCCCGGTTGGAGGTGTTTGGCCATGAGATCGGCACTGACCCCCTCCATTAAGCCCACCAGGAACGGGGTGGCAAAAGCGTCGGGTAAATCGGGGTAAAACTTCCGGGCCGAATGTTCCGGCCCCGTCTTCAGCCGTAATTCATGCGTCATTCCCGGTTTAAAAGGAGATTCCATGGCATTTTCCTCCCGGATCCAAGGTTGCGGCAGCGGCCCCCTGCCGGAGCCGAGCCCCAGACTCAACAGCGACGTCGATTACACCACCGGAAAGACCTTGACCTGTCCCACCTGTTCGCCTCGCCCCAAACGGCGGCCCAAGGCTTCGGCCTCGGCTAACACCTCCGGTCGGCCGAGAATGGCCCCCTTCTCATCCACCTCCCGGACCAGAATTTCAGCCGCATAGCGGACATTGATGGCATCAAAAAAATAATAGGTGGCCAACCGGGCACCCACAAAGACATGCTTGCCTTTGGTGGCTGCCGTCGACAATAACACGCCCTGACGATGCCCACCGGGAAATTCCTGCTTCAGGACATAGCGGCGGGCCCAAAAGGCCTGGGTCCGATCAATCATGGCCTTGGCCTGGGCGGTAAGGCCATAGAAAAAAATGGGAGAAGCCAGCACCACCACATCGGCCGCCAGCAGCTTGGGGTACAAGGTGAGCATGTCGTCTTTGATGGGGCATTCGCCGGTCTCGAAACACTTGTAAATTTCCAGACAAGGGGAGATCTTCAGTTTCCGCAGGGCCACCTTCTCCACCTCGCCGCCGGCTTCCTGGGCCCCCCGGAGGAGGGCGTCCAAGAGCACTTCGGTGTTGCCGCCAACCCGGGGGCTGCCCCAAATACCCAATACCTTCATGCACCGCTCCTTTGTGCCAATTAGCACGCGTGTACCACGGTAATGGTAAATAATCTATCGCCTTTTGTCAAGTTTTAAACATAGGTTAATATATTGAAATTTATAATAAAATAACGTCAAAAAACGCTCCGCCATCTTAAGTCCGGGGCGATATTTTCTGCCTTGCGGCTTGGGGCGAAGGCAACAGCACCGGTTGGGGTTGGGGGTGGGAGAAGGGGCCTTGGCCTCCTCGCTGGGGGGCGCCTTCTCCGCAACGTGGAGGACGCCCTCCTGACTGTGGGTCAAAGGCTGCCACTGGCGGTTCCCTTGACAACGCGCCCGTTGATACTTACCTGAAAGTCAAAAATCATGCCCGGCCGGGAGGATAGTGCTATGATTCTCTACATTCCTCAATCAGAAAAAGACGATATTATCAAACTTCTGCAAGATGAAAACGTTGCCTTTGAGATCAGCGAGGTTACGTCAATCCGGGAATTGGGGACGGGGAGCTATGAGATGTTGACCGTCCAGGCCAACGTGGCCGAAGTGGAGGTGCCGGCCCTGTATCGGTCCAGTGAGGGGGACGTGCGGGCTTTTCGGCTGCCCTCAGGGCGGCTGCTCCTGACCGATCTGGAGGGCAATCTGGAGCGGCTGGAAACGCCGCCGCCGAGCAAGTGAATATTGCGACTGCGGCGGGCTGCCAAGGCGTGCATAGAAACAAAGGGCGGGCGGACAACCCGCCCTCGTCGTGGGGAGCCGGTTAAAAGGCGAAGGTCACATTCAGGCCGCCGTACACATGATTCTGTTGCGCATCCCAGGACCCCCAGCGGAGGAGCTGGGTGGAGTCCCCGCCCAACCCATACCAGAAGCCGACCTTGGGCGCGATGGAGACATACTGGTGCACGGGAATGGTAAGCGTGGCGTAAAGCTGACCGGCCAAGGGACCGGAAAAGGCTTTGGTGCCGGCCGGATCTGAGAGGGGTTTGGCCGGAAAGGCCGCCCAATCCCGGGAGAACAAAAAGACGAAGTTGTTGCCCAGTTCGAGGGTGGAGTTATACCAGGGCAGGTCAAAGACCCGGGAAAGGCCGACGGTGAGCCAGGTGCCGGGGTAGTGCATGACTTCGCTGTTGCCGGTGACCGCCAGCTTTGCCAGACCGAAGTCTGCGGCCAGGCCATAGTAAATCTCAAAGGAGTCTCCCTGGGGGTAGATGGTGGAATCGTAGGCGTAATAGATGGCCCCCAGATTTAAGGTCAAGGTCTTGATGATATCGCCTTTATAGATATCCCGGGTATACCCGAGGGTCAGGTCCGTCTCATTCCATTTGGCGCCGGTCCTGGGCGTGATGGCCGCCGGAGCGTTTTCGCTGGCATCGAAATTGCCCCAGGCATTGATGGAAAAGCCTTTATAGCCCACCGTCAAAGATGGCTGCAATACCGCACTGCGCCGACTCAGGGCGAAACCCCGCCAGATATATTGGCTTAAGATATCCACGCCAACGCTGGCGGTAGGTTTGTCCTCGGTGGCGGCCGGTTGCGCCGCCGGAGCTGCTGCCGTCTCCTGGGCCACACTGCTCTGCCAGGATGTCAACAGCACTGCCAGTGCCAATCCCCAGAGAAAAGTAAGCTTCCCCCTCTTGCCATTGCGTCTCATACCAATTTCCCCCTTGCAGAAAGATAGGTGATGCCGACCGCCGGGCTGAGCCGGGCGATACCTGGGGCCGGCCCCGGCGGTGCGGGTGTCCTTGACAGATTCCGGGTCGGGGCCGGTGTCAGGATTGCTTTAAATATATGCAACTTCTGGGCCAAAAAGATCTTGTTGATTTGGGGAGGATTTTCGGCGGCTGAACTACATTTTTGCCAAGGACCGGTTCGTACTTAGACAAATTTGTCAAAATGTCCAGAAGCCAGCGAGCAGGAAGATGGGTTGAGGCCGACCTGCCTCAATCTTCTCCACCATATTCCATGGACAGCGACTTTCCTGGCCTGTTTGGCGCAACATTGGCTTTGACCTCGGGATTTTTCTGTTATTGTATAAGAGATAGGCACAAACAAGAGAGTTGCCCGAGTCTGGAGAGCCAGCGCCGCACTGCGCCTCGTCAGCCCTCTTATCCGGGCCACTCTGCCGCTGTCCGGGAGGCTGCATGATTATTCGGGAACAGATCACCATCAACGCCCCGCTCCAGCAGGTCTGGCATATTTTTACCAATATCGCCGATTGGGAAACGTGGAACTCCGTCTGTACGGACTGCTGTTTCATCACCGGGGCCGAGATGGCGCCGGGAGCCTGTGTGGCCTTCACTTTGAGGCCGTATTACCTGCCCATTGCAATCCAGCCCCGGGTCACCGTCTGTGAGCCGCTCCGGGAAGTCGTTTGGGAAGGGCAGCGCCTGGGGGTGCATGCCGTCCACCGCTTTGAGTTTTTTGAAAAAAACGGGGAGGTAACCATCGTCAGCACCGAGGAATTCGGCGGCCCCCTCTTTTTCCTGGCCCGACTCCTGCTGGTGCATCGGCGGCTGCAACGACTCTGCCGCCGGCTGTTGGAGGATATCAAACGGGCCGCCGAGGCCTGTGCTGCGGGCGCGGAGGCTGGCAAGAGGGGAGGGCAGGGCGGTTAAGGCCTCAAACGGGAACAAGGCCACTTTTGTCACCGCACCAGCCCGGGGCGGTCAATCCTGGCCCCGGAAATGATTTTCTTTGCCCGAAATTGCAGCTTGGCAGCCAGGATTGAGTTATACTTTCCAGGAAATAATGCCACGGCCAGGTCGCCGGCCTTCTCCCGGCGGCCGGGGCTGAGGCTGGCCCCAGGAAGGAGAGAGCATGCTCATTAGAGATTTTATGACCAAAAAGGTCATTACCATCGACGCCGATGATTCCATGCAGAAGGCCATGCAGATGCTGCAGCAGCACAAGATCAATATGATGCCTGTGACCCAGAATGGCAGGGTAGTGGGGGTCATCTCGGATCGGGATGTAAAAAAGGCCTCCCCCTCCGATGCCACCGACCTGGAAAAGCACGAGCTGAAATATCTTCTCAGTAAAATCAAGGTCAAGGATATCATGACCAAAAAAGTGGTCACCGTGCCCCTGGATTTTACCATTGAGGAAGCCGCCGAGGTCTTGCTGCAAAACGATATCTCCGGTGCGCCGGTCGTCGATGCCAAAGGCGATCTGGTGGGTATCATCACGAACAGCGATCTCTACCGGGCGCTCATTGCCCTGAGCGGCCTGGGCCGGAGAGGGGTTCAGTTTGCCTTCCAGGTTGAGGACCGGCCGGGGAGCATCAAGGATTTGACCGATATCATCCGCAGCAGCGGGGCCCGCATCGCCAGCATCATGAGTTCCTATGACCGGGTCCGGGAAGGCTGGCGGAACGTCTTTATCCGGGTGTACGACGTCAATCGGGAGACCCTGCCGCAGTTGATTCAAACCTTGCAGCAGCAGGCCCAGATGCTTTATCTGGTGGATCACAAAGAAAATCGCCG
>CALGOE010000037.1 GCA_937958145.1 uncultured Desulfobacca sp. | reverse complement strand
TGTTAGTTCAGGGAAAGAGCTCAGCGAGCCGGTAGACCATAAGATCTATGGCTCTATGGGCCAACTCCTGGCGGTAGTTGGGGTTCTTCGTGTCAATGCGTTCATCATAAACATGGCCGGGGATGGTGTCAGACTGCCGGACTTGGTCCGGGCCGGTCACGGCCACTTCCACTTCGGCGGCAAACCAGCGGTTCGGGTCAGGGCGATCCAAGATCGGGCTCAGGGGGGCGCCCAGCAGGGCCGCTACCGGTGCCCCGATGCCGGTCACATACAGGGCGGCCAGAGGCACTCCCACAGCGTAGGCCGCCGCATCTTTGGCACCGGTCCCTTTTGGCACGTCGCTCATGAGATCAAAGACCTTGAGGCTGAGCTCAACCTGATAGGCCGCCGGGTCGCTTGCGCCCACCACACTGTAGCCCTTGGCCTTTAAGGCGCTTTGCAAGGGCCCGATCAGAACCTCGGTCCGGGGCCGGTCCGGATCAACCTGGAGCCGTACCGTCTTTTCCGCCGCTGTGGCCAAGGTTATCTTGCTTGGCGGCGGCTGCCGCAGCGCCGTGGGCGTGCCGCAGCCCCCCGTCCAGAATAACATCAGACTGCCGCACAACAAGATCATGGAATTCATCGGCAAGCGCAGCATGCTCCTGAACATAGCCAATTCCTCCCTTCATCTTGGAAAATTTTTCTTATAACTTCCCCTCCTGTTTTGCTCCTTGGGGCCGATAATAGTGTTCCTGGATCCGGGGCAACAGCCTCTTAATTTCCTGGAGGCGCAGATCATCCACGGGGTGGATGATGGAGTAGGGCAGGAATTTGGGGCCAGCCTTCAGTGCAGATATAGACAACCTCGGTTTGGCGCGTTCAAATTCCTCGCTTTTTTCTCTATTGTAAGCCACCACCCGCTCCCAAAATGTCACCGCCGCAGCCGGATCATAGCCGGCCTTAGCCATGAGGGTAAGACCCGCTTCATCGGCCGCCCGTTCCTGGGTGCGGTTATAAGCCAGGATGTCGCCGGCAGGAGCATCGCCAGGTTTGTCGGTGAGGTGCATGGTGCGGAGAGGGGGCTCGCCGAGACTCCCAAACCCCAGGGTGAGGAGATCCGTTATCATCTTGCGGCGTTGTTCTCCGGGATGCCCCAGCAGGCTGTGGGCCATCTCATGGGCCAAAAGGGCGGCCAACCCGGCTTCGTCTTGGGTATAAGGGAGGATGCCTCTGAAAACCCCCACCTTGCCGTCCGCCAAGCTGAAGGCGATGGGGGCCTCATGTTCAAAGACGACAAACTCCCAAGGGATATCAGGCCGATCCGCCGCCGCGGCCAGGCGTTGACCGATCCGGGCCACCATGTCATTCAGGTGCGGATCTGAAGAGATGGGCAACTGCTTTTTGAGGTAGGAAAATTGCTGGCGGACGAAGAAACCTTCCGAACGTTGAGGAGCACCGGTGGGGCTGGGCCCGCCGGTGGCACAGGAGCTCAGCAGCAAAACCATCGTCATCAAGAAAAAACCGCAGCGTCTTTGCCTAAGGATTCGTTGCATAACAGCCTCCTTCGACAAAGCTGTTAGTTTTTTCCATGACTTGTTAAACCCCTAAAGCTTGTCTGGCAGCCTCCTTTCCGGCCGTGGATAAGTCCGGCCATTTTCTAAGGTTTCGCAATCCTACCTCAACGGCCGTGGTAATAGCGTTCCTTGAGCCGCGGCAGCATGCGTTTGATTTCCTGGATACGGCGTTCATCGGTGGGATGGGTGGAGAGGAACGGCGGCGGTTTGGGTTTGCCGCGGCTCCCGGCCACCATGCGCTCCCAGAAGCCTACCGCGGCCTCTGGGTCATACCCCGCCTTGGCCATGAGGATCAGTCCCACTTCATCGGCTTCCTGTTCCTGTTTGCGGCTGTAGGGCAATAAGATCCCCACGGTGGCGCCCAGACCATAGGCTTGCTGCGCCGCCTGGGCTGCATAGGGGCTCTGGCCGGCCATGGCTATCCCTAAGCCGAGGCTGCCTAATTGGGCCATCATGGACTGGCTCATGCGTTCGCCGGCATGGCGGACCAGGGCGTGGGCCACTTCATGGGAAATGACCACGGCCAGACCGGCCTCATCCTGGGTATATTTCAGAATACCGGTAAAGATCCCCACTTTGCCGCCGGGCAGGCAGAAGGCGTTGGGCGTATCGTCCTCAAAGACCACAAATTCCCAGCGATAGTCGGGCCGGTTGGCGGCGTCGGCAATGCGGCGGCCCACCCGGTTCACCAGCTCGTTGAGCTGCGGATCCCGGGAAACTTTATATTGTTGCCGAATCTGGGAAAAGGCCTGGTAGCCCAAGGTGTTCTCATGGCCTTCCGAGGTAAGCATCAATTGGCGCCGCCCCGTGTAGGGAGCGGTGGCGCAGGCCGAAGTCAGGAGAGCCAAGCCCAGGCAGAAAATACCGGCCCGGCAAAAGAACGTCAGGAACTTTGGCATAACACCCCCTCACGGAGCGGCCTTGGGACGAGCCAACCGCTTGGCAGCCACTGCCGACCGCATCATGGCTAAAAAAATAAGCAAGAAAACATATTGCTTCCGTATTTTTAATTATTAATTTGGTTAAACAAAAAGTCAACCCGAGGAGGTAACCGTGGCGATGAACCAGACTGGCGACCACCGGCAACAGCGGTATGTGGCGGTCATCGGCGGCGGCACGGCCGAAGCGTCCATCCTGCAGCTGGCCCAGACCGTTGGCCGGGAAATCGCCCAGCGGGGTGGCATCCTGGTCTGCGGCGGCTTGGGGGGCGTGATGGAGGCCGCCGCCCACGGCGCCCGGGAAGCCGGCGGCGTGGTCCTCGGAGTCTTGCCGGGAGCTGGGCGCGGCCAGGGCAACCCCTTTTTGACCTTTAGCCTGGTCACCAATATGGGGCACGCCCGCAACATTATCATCGCCCACAGCGCCGATGGCTTGATTGCCATTGACGGCAGTTTCGGCACCATCTCTGAAGCCGCCATCGCCCTGAAGCTGGGCAAACCGGTCATCGGCCTGGCCACCGCCTGGCATCTGCCCGGCATGCTGACGGCCACCTCGCCGCAAGAGGCCGTGGACCGATTATGGCAGGAACTTGGTCGCCGGCCGGGCGAATGAATTTTTATTAAGGTTGGAAATATAGTCTTCTGTAGGAGAGGCGCACGGACGAAGCCTCCCCCTCTCCGCAAAACCCCGCCTCCGGCCTGGTCTGAAATCCCCCCGTCTGACCCTCCAGCCCTGCAGACCGTTGTCCTGAGCACCTTCCCCTGGCAATCCATGCCGAAATCACAGAAAAATATCTCATTTTCAGGATACAGATTAATGAAATTATTGACGACTGCCGATTTATAGCATGACAGTGTTAATAACTTAAACAAGCTCATACCCCGATCCTGAAGTTGCTTTCGGACCTGAGCAGAGAGGCCCGGTATGCCTTTGATCTCTCTCCTGCCTCCCGGCATGTTGTCTCCACTCCTGTTGTCGTTGGTAATGGCGGCCTGGGATGTGCATTCCCGCCGTATTCCCAATTTTCTCACCTGCGGCGGTGCCCTGGCCGGCATCCTCTTTCAAACCCTGGTGTCGGGCTGGCTGGGTTTAGGACAGGCGTTGGCCGGTCTGGCCCTGGGCCTGCTGCTCCTGTTGCTGCCTTATGCCTTGGGTGGCATGGGCGCCGGGGATGTCAAGGCCCTGGCCGCCTTAGGGGCCTGGCTCGGCCCCAAGGGTATTTTTTCGGTTTTTTGTTTTATGGGATTGGTGGGCGGGCTCATGAGCCTGGGAATACTCCTGTGGAACGGCAAGTTATGGGAATTTCTCCGCCAGGGTTGGAACCGCTTGGTCAACTTCCTGCTGTTACGCGGTCAGAAGAGAATTCTCTTGGAAGCCATGACGCCAGGGGAGGAAAAAACCCCCGGCATCCCCTATGGGGTGGCCATCGCCGCCGGAATGGTCATCTACCTCTGGCGGGGAAGTCTTTTTTCATAAAGGATTTGGTTACTGCCCTTGCTGGAGGCAGGCAAGGAGCCCAGAAACATACAGGAGGTGTCAGTGCCAATGGTACGGGCCATACAAACGATACGCCTCAGGTTAGCCGAAGATATCTGCCAGTTCGCCTGCCTCTGGAGGATCACTCTCCTGGTGGCCATGGCGCTGGTGAGCCTGGCATTGCCGGCCTTGGCTGCTCCCAATCTCTTGGAGCGGCTGCAGGATGAAGAATTGGAACAGACCATCCGCCTCCGGGTCGGACGCTCCAAGGTCATGCGCACCGCTTTTCCCATCCAACGCATTTCGGTGGCCGATCCACAAGTCGCCGATATTGTTCTCATTTCCGATCGGGAAGTCTATGTCAACGGCAATAACAGCGGGGTCACCAATATCAGTCTTTGGGGCAAACAGCGTTTTTCCAGTGCCAAGGTAGTGGTGGAGCCGGACATCAGTGTCCTGAAGGAAAAGCTCTTCAAGGTGCTCCCCAAAGAAAAGATTGCCGTCGAGGCGGCGGGAGATACCGTGGTCTTGTCCGGGGAGGTTTCGGGCCCCGTGGCCCAGGAAACGGCCCTGGCCCTGGCTGCGCCCTGTGTTGAGGGGAAAAAAGACAAGGTGGTCAATCTGCTCCACATCGGCGGGGTGCAACAGGTTATGGTAGCCGTGCGCGTGGCCGAAATCAACCGCTCGGTGGGGAAGCAGATCGGCATCAACTTCATCTATTCCACTTTGGACGGCCGCAATTTCGGGGCCACTCTGCTGGATCGCCTCAGTGTCTTAAGCAATCTGAATCGCAATATGTCCAGTGTCACGGCTCCGGGTCTGTTATCCAACACCCTGGGCAATTCCAATGCCATCTCTTCGGCTCAGACCCTCAGCTCCACGGTCAACGCCATTTTCGGCGGCGTCACCGGCAACATCTTCTGGTCAGCCTTTTTCGACCTTCTCAAGCAGCAGGGATTGGGCCGCATCCTGGCGGAGCCGAACCTGGTGACCACGAGTGGCCAGGAGGCCAGTTTCCTGGCCGGCGGCGAGTTTCCCATCCCGGTGCCTTCCGGTCTGGGGACTGTTTCCATTGAATACAAGAAATTTGGCGTCGGCCTGATTTTTACGCCCACAGTATTGGATAACGACAAGATCGCCCTGCGCATCAACCCGGAGGTCTCGGAGCTGGACTTTTCCAGTCAGACCACGGTGATTGTCGAGGGTTTTGTCGTCCCGGCCTTGCGGGTGCGGCGGACCTCCACCCAGGTGGAAATGAAAGACGGCCAGACCTTGGCTATTGCCGGGTTGCTGTCTGACCAGCACCGCACCGTAGTAAATAAGTATCCGGTTCTGGGGGATATTCCGGTTCTGGGCACCTTGTTCCGATCAAAAAATTTCCAGAAAAGCGAAACAGAGCTGGTCATTCTGGTAACACCGCATCTGGTAAAAAATCAGCCTGCCGGTCCGCATCGTTTGCCCACGGACAAGTATGTGGAGCCGACAGATACGGAGTTTTATCTGTTGGATCGTCTGGAGGGTTCGGGCCAACCCCAAACCAGGCCGTCGGTTACAGCACCGACCAACCCAACGCCGACTGATTTTGGCCATCAAGTGCAATAGGGCTGACTCCTGACCGGGAATCGCCCGGAAGGCCATCAATCCGGCCCCAGAAAAAACAAGGAAGGGTCAAGAATGCACGACACGAGAAAAACGCTCCCAAGTGCTCCGAACCACCCCATCGGACTCTTAACCGGTATCGGTTTTGTTTGCATCCTGCTTTCCCTCAGCGGTTGTTGCGGCCCCACAGCCCTGGAAAGGGATTATGGCAAATCCTGGGCCTATAATCAGGCAGTACAATTAGCCAATCCGGAGGCCGGCAAAGAATCTACCCCGGCAACCGGTCTGCCCCCCAAGGCCGCAGAAAATATCATGAAGAGCTATGATAAAAGTTTCTCCGGCAAAGCTGCCGGCGGGGGCACCACGAGCATAAATCTCGGTCCGATGATGACCGGCGGCGGTGGCAGCAGCCAATAATAAGGAGCCCTCACCGCTCCTCATGGCAGGAGAGACAAAAAGTTACTTAAATTACCGCGATTGTCCAATGGACTTCATCAGCTCCAAAGATTTTTCCAGCCAAAAGCAGTGGAGGAAATGAACATGCACACCGTTTCAGCCATTTTAGTCGTGATCGCCTTCCTCTCGCTGGCCGGCGGCTGCAGCCGGGCGGTCTCACCGCTGGCCACGGAACAGGAAAAGTTCTTTGCCCAGGTTGGGGCCCCAAACCCCACGGCAGAACGGGCTTTGAGATACGCCAGGTATTACAGCCTGGCCGGACGCCAGGATCTGGCCAAGGCCGAACTGGAGCGCGCCCTGCAACAGGATCCGCAGAACATCCGGCTCCTGAATGCCTTGGGGAATCTCTGCGACCAATTGGGCGATTATCGGCAAGCCCAGGAAAACTATAAGAAAATTCTGGCCCAGGACGCCGACAACCCATTGGCTTGGAATAATCTGGGGTATTCCCATTACCTGGCCGGCGATCTGGCCCAGGCCGAAAAAATCCTCCAGGAATTGTTGGCCAAGCACCCCGACAATACCGTGGGCCGCAATAACTTAGGCCTGGTCTGGTGCCGCCAGGGCAAGCAGCAAGAGGCCCTGGCCCTCTGGGAAAAGAAGGACGGCCCCGAGGCAGCTCAAATAAAGTTGCAGCAGGTCATGGCCTTTTTAAGTCGGGTCGGCAGCGCCGGCTTGGCTGGCAGTGGTCCCATCCCGGTTGCGGCCGCGCCGCGGCCGGCTGCCCCGGCGGCGACAGCCAGCCTCCAGGAAAAAGCCCCAGAGCCAGAACCTGCAGCTCCAACTGCAACCATGGCGCCATCCACCCTGCCGGCGAGGACTCTCACCGCACCTCCTGTCGCCCAGAAAAATTTATCAAAGCCGGACGCCGGCGAGGCGCGACCGGAGACGCCGGCCGGGCCGCAGGTCAAGGTTGAAGAGGTGGCCATGATTATCCAACCGGCATCCTATAATCCCGCTCCGGTGGCACCAAAATACCCCCAGAAACCTTTGGCAGCAGCGACGCCTCCAGCCGATAGCCCAGAGCCGCTCGTTCTGTCCACCGGGGCAGAGCTTCAGGACAGCAAACCCGGGCGCCGGTCCAGTCGATTTCGGATGATCACGGTCTCGTCTCTGGACCTTCCCAAGACGGTCAAACCCTTGCGCGAGTATATTACCAGACCACACAGCCATCAGGGCCTGAATCCTCCTGCCATGCCGGAGCTGGCGGTCTATTGATGAGGAGAACCGCCATGAGACCGCCCCGCATGCTCCCCCGGCTGCGATTGCCGGAAAAAAGACCGATCAATCCCTTATCTCTTTTCCCTTTTTCCTGTTGCCGGCCTTTTTGGCAAATCCTGGCCCTGTGCCTCCTTCTGCCCCTGTTCCTGAGCGCCTGTCTGACTACCCAGGGGAATAAGAAGGGGCCGGCCATGCGCGGGTTGTCCGCGGCCGAAGCTGAGACCCTGGGAGCTTTGAACAATCCGGACTGGCGGTATCCCCTGCCCAAGCCGCAGCGTCAAGAGACTCCGGAAAATCTGGCGGAGGCAGCCGAATTAATGCTGCACACCGGCGATTATGAGCGGTCTATTTATAATTACAGCAAGATTTTGCACCAGGAGCCGCAACGCTTCGATATACGGTATAAACTTGGCGTGGCCCTGCTGCTCACCGGACGTGTGGAGGATGCCAAACGGGAATTGGCTCAGGTCCTCGTCCAAAAAATGGATATGCCGGAAGCCCATGAGGCTTTAGGGATCATCTGCCTGCAGGAAAACAAACCGGCGGAGGCGCAGCAGGAATTTCGCCTGGCTTTGGCCCAGGACCCCAACCGCCCGCAGGCGCGCTCGTTACTGGGGGAAGCCTACCTGCGGGGGGGCCAATACATTCAGGCCCTGGCCGAATTGAAGGCAGCCCTGGCCCAATCTCCCCGCAACGCCCGCATTCTTGGTAATATCGGTTGGGCCCATTACAAACTCAAACAGTATGACGAAGCCCATCGCTGGCTGAAACAGGCCCAAAGCCTCTCACCGCAGAACCCGCGCCTCAATCAACGCCTGGGCATGGTCCTGGCCGCGCAGAAAAAATATCCCGAGGCCCTGGAGGCCTTCCGCCAAGGTGGCGATGAAGCCCTGGCCTTCAACAATATCGGGGTTTACTATTATCTGGACGGCCGCTACGAAGAGGCGGCCCGTTGTTTCCAGAAGGCCCTGGATCTGCGGCCGACCTACTACGAAGAGGCTAAAGTGAATCTGGACAAAACGCTGGCCAGGCTGCAGGGCGACCAAACGGCCGCCAAGACTTCCTCAACACTTCCCGATCATTTATCCCGTCGAACTCAGTCAAAGCAAATGCCTCTGGAGGATGATTAGTATATGTCTGTAATTACCCGCGGCCACATGGATGCCCGCCCCATTACCTTAAAATTAGTGGACGGTTCAGTAATTACCGGCAGAATCAATCTCATTCAGCGGGGCGAGCATGAACACCGGGTCAGCGATATCTTCGTCGGCCGCCACGAACCCTTTGTCGTCGTTTTTCAGGCCACCATTGGCGACATGACCAACAAGGTCCTGGTGATAAATAAAAGCCATATCCTTTGGCTCATACCAGAGGATGACGATATGCCATAAGGAGAGCGGCGAGCCTGGTTTGGTTCTTTCCTCAGTTTCCCTGGCTTTCTCCAGTTATACTGGAGAACGCCAGGGAGGATTGCCCGTTTGATCTCTTTCGAGCCAGCTAAGGTCACCCCGCCAATTTGCCAACACCTTACAACTTCCCATTTCCCGAGGCCACAGGGCACACCCCTTGCCTCCACCCCATGATACCCCTTACTCATCCTGACCGCTGCTTTTGGTTACCCTCAAAGGCACCTATCTGGGATTTTTCCTTACCATTCAAGACAGGAAGGAAAAAAACTTCTCACTTATTCCTCACGGCCCTCTTATGGTATAGTGATACAATACTTTTAAACTCGATTTCCTGGGAGCTTATAATGCACAGCGATAAGGTGCGCCGTCGGCAGACGGTTCTGGCCGTCTCATTCTTATTGGCGGCAATATTTTTCCTGACTGCGGCGGCCAACGCGGCCCCGGTCAAGAACCTCATCGTTTTAATCATGGACGGCTGCGGCGATGAGCAGCTGACCCTGGCCCGCTGGTTTAAAGGCGCCCCTCTGGCCCTGGACGACATGCGCACCGGCGCCGTCAAGACCTATACCAGCGATGCGGTCATCGCCGACTCGGCGCCGGCGGCCACAGCCTACGCCACCGGGATCCGGACCGCCGGCACCATGATCGGCCTGGCCCCGCCGGTGAAAAATATTCCGGGCCTGCCACCCTCAGCCCCGGAACTGGCCCTAAAACCCCAGGCGTCAGTCCTGGAGGGAGCCCGGCTCCTGGGTAAGGCCACGGGCATCGTCGTCACCAGCCGCATCAGCCACGCCACGCCAGCCGCCTATTTCGCCCACGTGGGCAAGCGCAGCCAGGAAGAGGATATTACCGAGCAGGGGGTATACCAGGGGATTGATGTGGTCTTAGGCGGCGGCCGGCGCTACCTCTTGCCGGCCCAGGCCGGCGGTAGTCGGCAGGACCAGGAGGATCTAACCGCAGTGTTGCGCAGCCGCAACTATCAGCTCATCGAGCACAAAGACGCCTTCACCAAAATCTCTGAGCCGAAAGTCTACGGTCTCTTTGCCATGAGCCACTTGGCGCCGGAGATCGACCGGCCCGATCTGGCCCCGGAACAACCCTCGCTGGCGGAGATGACCCAGAAGGCCATCAGCCTCCTATCCACCAATAAGAACGGCTTCTTTCTCATGGTGGAGGGCTCCCAGATTGATTGGGCCTGCCATGCCAACGATCCGGCTCATCTGCTCAGTGATCTGCTCATGTTTGACCAGGCGGTGCAGGTCGCCCTGGACTTTGCCAAAAAAGACGGCCAGACCTTGGTCCTGGCCCTGCCGGACCACAACACCGGCGGCCTGTCCATCGGCAACCGGCGCAGCGATGAGACCTACGATAAGCTCACCCCTGAAATCCTCCTGGCCCCCCTGAAGAAAATGCGGCGCTCGGCTCCGGCCCTGTGGCAGTCCCTGGGCGCAGACAGATCCCCCGAGCGTATTCGGGAGGCCGTCCGCCGCGATTGGGGGTTGGATATAAGCCTGGAACACGCCCGGCAGATCGCCGATCTGGCTAAAACATTCGGCCAGGAAGGCCATTACGCCCTGGGGGAAGTCATCTGCCCGCATTATACCCAGTTGGGTTGGACCACGCACGGCCATACCGGCGGTGATGTGCCCCTCTTCGCCTACGGCCCCTCCCGGCCGGTGGGCCTCCTGGAAGCTCAGGACATCGGCCGCCTCTCCGCCCGGGCCCTGGGCTTTGACCTGGAGCTGCTCACCATGCGTTTGTTTGTGGAGGCTGGCCAAGCCTTCCCGGCCGAGGCCGTGCAACTGGACCGGACTGACCCCCATAATCCCGTCCTCAGAATTCAGCACCAGGGCCGCCAGGCCGCCTTACCCCTCAACAAGAATCTTCTTCTGCTCAATAACGAACAAGTCGCCTTGGAAGGGATTGTCATCCAGGTAGCCGAAACCGGCAAGATTTATCTCCCCCTGGAGGCCGTGCACCGCATCAAAGGCGACAGCAAGCCCTTGCCCGCCATCCAGAAATAATCTATAATAGATTTCTTCATTCCTTTAAAGAATCCGGCTTCTGTCCCAAGGGAGCTGTCCGGCTAAGGACCCCCTCGGCTTATTGGCCGGGGGAAAAGGGACAAGGGAAAGGATAGAGGTGGCCAAAAAACCGCCTCCCACAGGAAACCCGAAGCTCGCAAAACTAAGGAGGTCAGGTATGGCAGCAAAGGTAGCAATCAATGGCATGGGCCGCATCGGGCGGGCCGCCTTGAAAATCATTCAGGAGACCCCGGAACTGGAACTGGTGGCCATCAACGATCTCATGGATCTGGATAACCTGGTCTATCTCCTCAGATATGACACGGTCTATGGCCGCTATAACAAAACGGTGGCCGCCGGCAACGGCGTGCTGATCGTGGACGGCAGGGAAATAAAGTTTTTCAGCGAAAAAGACCCCACCAAACTGCCCTGGAAGGCCATGGACATCGACTTTGTCTTTGAGTGCACCGGCGTCTTCACCACCCAGGAAGGCTTGACCAAACACCTGGACGCCGGCGCCAAAAACGTCATCCTGTCGGCGCCCATCAAAGGCGGCGGCGAAGTCCCCATGATCGTGCATTGCGTCAATACTCCCGACGAGAGCTGCCGGATCATCTCTACGGCCAGCTGTACCACCAACTGCATTGCCCCGGTCATGGAGATCCTGGACCGCCGCATCGGCGTCAAAAAGGCCCTTATGACCACCATCCATGCCTATACCTCTTCCCAGGCCATTGTGGACGGACCGGCCAAGAAATACCGCCGGGGCCGGGCCGGCGCCGCCAACTTCGTGCCCACCTCCACCGGCGCGGCCAAGGCCACGGCGGTGGCCCTGCCCCAGCTCAAAGGCAAATTCGACGGCCTGGCCGTGCGGGGGCCCGTGCCCGTGGGCTCCCTGGTGGACATCGTCGTCCTGGTGGCCCGCCCCACCACCGTCGAGGAGATTAACCAGATCTTCAAAGAGGAATCCGCAGGCCCCCGTTACCAAGGCGTCCTGGGCTATGCCGAAGACGAAATCGTCTCCTCCGATGTCATCGGCGACAGCCGGGCCTCCATCTTTGACCCCAGCGGCACCATGGTGGTGGACGGCGATCTGGTCAAGCTGCTGAGCTGGTACGACAACGAGTGGGGCTACACCAGCCAGATGATCCGGGAAGCGGTGCGGATCGTCAAGGAATGTTGAGCGCCGCCGACCAGGAGGTCGGCGCTACCTAAGGCAGCGGCGGCCATAGGCCGCCCGATAAAATCTGATATTGGTAGCGCCGGTCTCCAGACCGGCAGTGACAAAGGCGCTGCCAACCAGGGGGGCGGCGCTACCTTAACAAGGAAGCAGCGGCGGCCACCGGCCGCCCCAGAAAAACTGCTATGCCCACCTGCTAATGTTTAAACGCCCGCTGGCCGGTGAAGACCATGGCCGCCGGCGGCTGAGCCTCATTGCAGGCCTGGATGGATTCATAATCCCGCAAGGAACCGCCCGGATGGGCAATGGCCACAATGCCCTGACGCAGGGCCACGTCAACCCCGTCCCGGAAGGGGAAAAAGGCGTCGGAGATCATGGCCGCGCCGATGAGCCCGCCTTTGTCGGTCCTGGTCTGGGCGTCGATCTCTTCTTTCAGGGCCCGGTCCGCCCTCCCCTGCTCGATCTCCAGCTCCAGATCCTTATAAGGCTTGCCCAACTTTTTAAAGCATAAGGCATCGGCATACTTGGTATAAGCCTTGTAAATGGCGATCTCGGCCACCCCCACCCGGTCCTGTTCGCCGGTGCCGATGCCCACGGTGCAGCCGTCTTTGACGTAGAGGACCGAATTGGACGTCACCCCCTGCTCCACCTGCCAGCCGAAGAGCAGATCCTCCAACTCCGCCGGCGTGGCCGGTCGGGTGCGATACTCCACACCCTGATGGACACAGACCGCGGGTTTGAAATCCGTAACCTCCAGGATGGCGTTCAACGGTGATTGCTGGACAATGAGGCCGCCGTCATTCAGGCATTTGATGTCCACAAAACGCTTGTGGCACAGCTCCGCCAGCTTGTCAAAGCGGGGCACCTGGACAATGCGCAGGTCTTTTTTGGCCTTGAGGATATCCACCACGCCGGCCTCGTAATCAGGCGCGGCGATGACCTCCAGATAATTCTGCACCACCAACTCCGCGGTGGCCTTGTCCATGGCCCGGTTAAAGACCGCGCAGCCGCCAAAGGCGGCGATGCGGTCGGCCATGTTGGCCCGGTCGTAGGCCTGGGCCAGACTGTCGCCGTAGGCCACGCCGCAGGGGTTGTTGTGCTTGACAATGACGACGCAGGGCCGTTTCAGGAGAAATTTTATAATATTCAGGGCGTTGTCGATGTCTGTCAGGTTGGTCTTCCCCGGGTGTTTGCCGGCCTGCAGCATGGCCGCCTCGTCAATGGCGCTCACCATCCCGTAACCCGGCTCCAGGAATTTACATTCTCCCAGCTCTAAGTTCCCCTTTACCAGCTCATAGAGGGCCGCCTCCTGCCCCGGATTTTCGCCGTAGCGCAGCCCCTTTTCAATAAGCTCGCCGGTCTTGTCATCGGGCAGCTTCCAGGTGCGTTTGCGGTATTTCAGCTTCTGATCGCCGAATTCAATGGTAAGCTTTTCCGGAAAATGATCGTCCATGACGGTGCGGTACATTTTTTTGATATCGCTCATGTTTCTCTCCCCAAGTTTTTGCCCAAATTCTCTGCCGAGGCAGATTCCTCCTGCATCAGCACCGGCACTGGGCCGGACCGAGATCGCGGTCAATGGTGCCTATAATAGCATGTCCGTGGGGGAAAGAAAAGAGAAGCGAACAGCCGGAGATGTATAGGAAGACGGCCCCAAGGCTGCTAGCTGAGAAAACAGTCAGCACAGAGGGCGGCCTCTGGCCGCCGTATATGGCCTGCACGGCACGCCCTATAAACTAAAACCGGTCTCCTTTCCTGGCCGCGGTATCAAAGACCTTGCCTTTCCCTTCCGACCGTGGCTCGGATCGTTTATCGGGTCAGCCAGCGCCGGTCCCGCACCGTGAAAAAGGCATACGGATAGATCCACTGCAACAGGAAAAAGGCGTAATAGCTATAAATAATGCCGTAGACGAACTCCAGGTCCCGTTCCAGCCAGAGGTAATAAATGAGGCCGAAAAGGGACATCAGCCCCAGGAAGGCCATGATCTTAAAGAATATCAGCGGGTAGAGCCAGACCGAGGTCAAAAAGAAGCCGAAAGCCAGGATCAGCATGGGCAGTTCCAGTTGGGTGAGGAAGAATTCGATGATGGGGATGAGGCGGTGGCGGTCGCGATAGCGGGTGAAGAGGTAGCCCAATTGCACAAAAGATTCCCGGACATTGCCCCGCTCCCAGCGCAGGTACATATTCACCACCCCCCGGTAGGTCTCCGGGACAATGGTATAAACTTTGGCAG
>CALGOE010000036.1 GCA_937958145.1 uncultured Desulfobacca sp. | reverse complement strand
AATATCGACCTGGGGGGAAGCAAACGGCAGCAGGCTGTCAATACAGCGCCGGAGGGTGCCGACGGTGGCCAGAGGCGTAGGATGATCAAAGAAAAAGTCGCTGGGCCCTGCGGCCCCGGGGGAGGTCCAATAGGTGGGGATGGCCAGACAAAACCGCATAATGGAAGGGTATCCCGGGGGGTTGAGCCCGTCAAGGGAAATATCCCGGCAACGAACTTTTCATCTCTTTTTAATGTTCAGAGTATGAACTATTTTCTTGACAACAATCTGAACATTTTGTATGTTGAAGACCAAAGAGCAACCCGAGTGATGCCGTTGATGTTCAAAAAAATAAACATAGTTGTTCATAAATCTGAACATAAAGAGAGCGGTATCGGGCCTGGGATCTTGTCCCCTGGAGGCGCAGTGTACGTGGGATGATACATGGGTTGCCATATTTCCATGGAGGGAAGGCAGGTCAGGCAGGATGTCAGGCCCGAATGTGTTCTTGAGGCCAAACCTCTCAAACCGGACGTTTTCTCATCTTAAATCACTCTTCTGCCCGTATATCTCCACAAACAGCCCCTGTCGGCATACCGGTGGGGCGCTGATCGACAAACCCCAGGACTTCGTAGAGTGTGTGGACCTGGCTTTTGCCGGGCAGGTTTACCTCCAGCCGTTGGCCCACCTGAATTTTATCTGACAGAAACTCATACACGGCTTCCGAGATTAAAAATTTCGTCCCGGCCAATTTATTGGCTGCTTCGATGCGGCTGGCGACGTTGACGGCGTCGCCGATGACGGTTTCCCGGCGGCTTTCCGGGGGGCCAAAGGCCCCGGTCACGACTTTGCCGTAGTGGAGGCCGATGCGAATCTGGAAGGAGCGGTGAAAGAGTTCCTGGAGGTAAGGTTTCAGGCGTTCGACTTCCGCCAGCATGGCCAACCCGGCCTGAACCGCCCAGGCTGCGCCTTGAGACGGGTCGGTGGCTTCAAACAGGGCCAGGAGGCCATCCCCCATATAGGCATTGATGTAGCCGTGATAGTGGCGGATCACCCGGCCCATGCGATTAAAATAGCGGTTCAGGACATGGACGATATCGTAGGGGAGCAGGGCTTCGGCAAAGGGGGTAAAATCTTGGATATCGGCGAAGAGGATAAAAATACCCTTTTCGGTCCCGACGATGGCGGCGCCTGCGGCCAGGACGGTCAGATCGGTGCATTCCAGGTCTTCGTCATCGATGATCAGGCGCCGCAGGCGCACCGGTCCGGACACGTGCGTTTGGCAGGCCAGGCGGATGTCGGGGGAGAAATGGAGACGTTCGGCCAGGCGCTGTTCCCGGGGGGTGCGGGGGGAGCAATGGTCCAGCCCCTCCAGGATGAGCAGGCGGCAGGTGGAGCAGCGCCCTTTGCCGCCGCAGATGTGGGCTTGGAGAATGTCATGGCGGAGCAGGGCCTGGAGGAGGGTTTCCTCGGCCGTGACCTCGATTTCCCGGCCCTCGGGCAGGACCTCAATGCGGGCCATCCAGCATCTCCTCGACCGCAGCGCCACCGCTGGTGGGGAAAACCGGGCCGGCGTTCTGAGCCGGTCAGTGGCAGCAGGCAACCTGCTGACAGCTTATTCCAGAGGCAGGGTGGAGGCTCGGTGCACCTTTTTAGCTGCGGGTTTTTTGGCTATTTTGGTGGCCTCGGGTTTTTTTTTCGCCGTCAGCGCCGGGGTTGGTTTTTTGGCCTTGGCGGCATCGGCATGAAGGCGCGCCTTGGCCTTGGCGGCCGATGTGGCTTGGGCAGTTGGCGGAGCGGCGGCAGGTTTGGCGGCAACGGCCATTTTTCTGCCGGCAGTTTTCTTTTCGGTCTGTGACTTGGCGACCTTCGGGGCAGGGGTCTTGGCGGCCGGGGTCGGGGTCGTGGCGACCACGGGATTGGCGGCCGGGGGTGCCGGTTGGATCGGGGTGGTCGGGGTAACGGCCGGTTTCGGGTCCATGGGCAGTTCCGAGGGTGGCGGGACCTCCCGTTGCGGCCACCCGGGGCCGACAATACCCAGGCAGAAGAAAGACAACATCACACAGCAGACCAGAGTGCGCATGCTCCCCCCTTTTCCCTTTGTATGGCTGATGGCGTAGTGGTTGCGGGTGGTGGTGGCGGTGCAGGGATTTGAACCCCGGACACTGCGGATATGAGCCGCATGCTCTGACCACCTGAGCTACACCGCCACGTATCTTGCTATATTGTACTGCCCCGACCGAGTTGTCAATAAGAAAAATGTGCCAAGGGGCGCAATGGTTGGGGGCCCCGATGACGGAGGTTGCTCGCTTGGAGAGAGGGGCGGGCGGGCGGCAAGAAAAAAATTTTCCAGGCTGCAGCCGAAAATGTCAACAATTCAGCGGGACTGGTCGGGAGGCGAATTTTGCCCGCTATTTTCCCTTTAAAGATATTGACAATCCAGGAGAGATTTGCTATTTCCACTTAGTGAATGTTTGCACATTGTGTGGCCGCCAACCAGGCGCCCGGGCAGTTTTCCAAGGCGCTAAGTTTTTTAATATAGTTTAAAATCAAAATTTTTTGGCAAGGAGGTGGTTATTCCCTTTGGTCGGCGGTGCCGGCTGCGCCATCTTGTTGGGGCATTCCGGGTCCAGTGATGGATCCCCATAATTGGCAGATTCACAATATAAGGAGGAAGTGAATGGACATTCTGAATTTTGCGCTTCTGTGCGGTGCTATTGGTGTGGCCTATGGCCTTTTCACCACCACCTGGGTTTTGAAACAAGATCCCGGCAGTCCGCGTATGCAGGAGATTTCCGGAGCGGTCCAGGAAGGTGCTGCCGCCTTCTTGAACCGGCAGTATAAGACGGTGGCCATGGTCGGCGCCGTGTTGTTCGTCCTGCTCTTTGGCCTGGGCAAATACACCGCCATCGGCTTTTTGATTGGTGCCGTGGGTTCGGCGGCCTGCGGCTATATCGGCATGTATGTGGCGGTGCGGGCCAACACCCGGACGGCCCAGGCGGCCTTTACCAGCATTTCCCATGCCTTGAATGTAGCCTTCAAAGGCGGTTCGGTGACCGGTCTGTTGGTCGTCGGCTTGGGCCTGTTGGGTGTGGCCGGTTATTACAAATTCCTCACCACCATTGCCAAGGTAGAAACTGTTGAAGCCATGCACGCGCTGGTCGGCTTGGGCTTTGGCTGCTCCCTGGTGTCGGTGTTCGCTCGGTTGGGCGGTGGTATCTACACCAAGGCTGCTGACGTTGGTGCTGACCTGGTGGGTAAGGTTGAAGCCGGTATTCCGGAAGACGACCCCCGCAACGCTGCGGTTATCGCCGACAACGTGGGTGACAACGTGGGTGACTGCGCCGGTATGGCTGCCGACCTCTATGAAACCTACACCGTGACCGTGGTTGCCGCCATGCTGTTGGCCTCCACCGTCTATGGCGCCGATTCTCCGGCGGTGATTTTCCCGCTGCTCATCGGTGGCGTTTCCATCATTGCGTCGGTCATCGGTACCTATTTTGTCAAGCTGGGCAAATCCCAGTATATTATGGGCGCTCTGTACAAGGGTTTGGCTGCCTCCGCCATTTTGGCCACCATTGCTTTCTTCCCTCTGGCCAACAAATTCATGGCCGGCGTAGCGGCCAAGGCTGCGGCCAAAGGTGCGGCCGGTTATGTGATTCCGCCGTTTAACGTCTTCCTGTTGGCGGTCATCGGTGTGGCCCTTACCGGCCTCATTGTGATCATCACGGAATATTTTACTTCCAAGAGTTTTGCCCCGGTGAAGTCCATTGCTGCTGCCTCCACCACCGGCCATGGGACCAACGTCATCCAGGGTCTGGCCATCTCCATGAAGGCGACGGGCGCTCCGGTTATCGTGATTGTTGCGGCTATTCTCTACTCCTTCCATCTGGGCGGCGGTTTGGCCAACCCGGGCACCGGTCTTTATGCCATTGCCTTGACGGCGGTGGCCATGCTCTCCATGACCGGTATTGTGGTGGCCATTGACTCCTACGGTCCCATCACCGACAATGCTGGCGGTATTGCGGAAATGGCTGAATTGCCTGAAGAAATCCGCAACATCACCGACCCGTTGGATGCCGTCGGCAACACCACCAAAGCGGTCACCAAGGGTTATGCCATCGGCTCTGCCGGACTGGCTGCCCTGGTTCTGTTTGCCGAATACTCGCGGTCCTTCCCTGCCGGTCTGACCTTCGATCTGTCTGACCCGCGGGTGTTGGCCGGTCTGTTCATCGGTGGTCTGCTGCCCTACTACTTTGCCGCCATGTGTATGGAAGCGGTGGGTAAGGCGGCCGGGGGCGTGGTGGACGAGGTTCGCCGTCAGTTCCGGGAAATTCCTGGCATTATGGAAGGTACGGCCAAACCTGAGTATGGCACCTGCGTGGATATCGTCACCAAGGCTGCTCTGAAACAGATGATGGTTCCGGCCCTGATTCCGGTGCTGTCCCCGGTTATCGTTGGCTTTATGCCCGGCCTGGGCCCCGTCGCCCTGGGCGGTCTGCTCATCGGTTCCATTGTCACCGGTCTGTTCCTGGCCATTGCCATGACCTCCGGCGGTGGTGCCTGGGACAACGCCAAGAAGGCCATTGAAGACGGCCTCTACGGTGGCAAGGGCTCCGATGCCCACAAAGCGGCCGTTACCGGCGACACCGTCGGCGACCCCTATAAAGATACTGCTGGCCCGGCCATCAACCCCATGATCAAGGTTGTCAACATCGTGGCCCTCCTGATCGTGCCCCTGTTGGCCAAGTAAGCTGAACTGTTCGCTTTAACCAACGGCAAAGGCCGGCTCCCGGAGTC
>CALGOE010000035.1 GCA_937958145.1 uncultured Desulfobacca sp. | reverse complement strand
TTCGCTTTTTTCTGGTCCTGGCCGGCCTGTTTTATGGCTATTTATATGGCCAGGCCTTTTTTGCCCACTCCCACCCGTTCCTGGCCGTGTTGATGGGGATTGGCCTGGCGGTCGTTCTGGCCGCGTTGGCTTATCCCTTCTGGAGTATCGGCGTTGGCGCCATCGGCGCCGCCGTGGGGTTTATCATCCTGTCGGAGCTGGCCCTCGCCCTGTTGCTGCCTCATGTCGGCGTCCTTTTGGTGGGCGTCCTGGGCGCGGTGATCGTGGGGTTTGCCTTTTTCCAGGCCCGGGATTTTTTCGTCATGGTCACCACGGCCCTGAACGGTGCCGTTCAAACCCTCTATGGCTTGGGGATACTGCACGGCGCCATTTCTTTTGGCCATGGCCAGGGCAATATCCTGGCTCTCCTGGCGATACTTATCCTGGGGGCGCTGGGGTTGGCCGTCCAGTATGGCATGTTCAAGGAAAAGCGTCTGTATTCTGGGAGATGAGTCCAATGCGCCAGGGCGCTTTCAGTCTCGGGCGGTAGGAGGCAGGAGGCTGGCGGCGGCCTCATCGGCCACTACCAAGGCGTTGTGCCGGCGGATGCGGCCGGCCGGTTGCGCCGGATCACCGGCCAGGAGGCGGGCCAGGGCCTGGGCCTTGTCCGCACCGATCACCAACCACAGGATAAACCGGGCCCGATTTATCAAAGGGAACGTCAAGGTGAGGCGCCGGTGGCCTTGATAGCTTCCCGTCGCGGCTACGTCTAAGGTCTCCATCTCAAGGACAGGATCGCCGGGGAGGAGCGAGGCGGTATGGCCGTCGGCGCCCAGACCCAGGTGAATCAGGTCCACAACCGGCGGCTGGCCGGCCAACGCATGCAGGGTGGCGGCATACTGGGCCGCGGCCTGGTCCAGATCCGGCAGGTCCACGGGCATGGGGTGCAGATTCTGGACCGGCAACGGCCCCGCCGTGACGAGGAGGCGGGTAAGGTGGGTGAGATTGCGTTGGGGATGGCCCGCCGGCACCTGGCGTTCGTCCACCTGCAGGACGTGCAGGTGCGGCCAGGGAAGCGGTGTTGCAGTTAGGCAGCGCAGCATGTCCCAGGGGCTGCGGCCGCCGCTGAGGGCCAGCAAGAACCGGCCTCGCTGGCCTACCGCCGCCTGAGCCCTGGCCGCAATCATGGCGGCGGCATGGCGCGCCGCCGTGCCGGAGTCAGGCAGGATACAAATTTGCATGGCATCCCCAGACCCTCAGGCCAGGCACCCCGGTCGGCCCTCCCTGCAGCAGAATTGGCAGAGCTCTAAAAACCTGTGGGGGTTGAAGAGGGATGCCAGGGGAGCGGCCTCCGGCTCCTTCCCCCCCATTTATTCACCGCCTTGCTAGGCTTTTTCTGGGACCACTTCTATTTTGACCACGGCCTTGACTTCGGGGTGCAGCTTCACCACGGCTTCGTGGCTGCCCAAAGTCTTGATGGGCTCAGGCATGTCGATCTTTTTCCGATCGATCTCTACCCCCGCCTTGGCCAGGGCCTCGGCAATATGGACATTCGTCACCGAGCCATAGAGACGCTCCGATTCACCCACCCGTTGGGCGATGGTGAGGGTGATCTGCTCGAGACGTTCGGCCAGGGCCTGGGCCGCGCTCTTGCCTTTGGCATACTGCTGCAGCAAACGGGCCCGCTGCTGTTCAAACCGGGCGATATTGCCCTTCGTGGCCTCCATGGCCTTACCCTGGGGAATGAGAAAATTGCGGCCGTAACCTGGGGCTACGTCCACCACGGAGCCGATGGAGCCCAAGCTCGGGATTTCTTCGGTGAGAATGACTTTCACGGAACCTACCTCGTTTCAAAAATTGCCGGTCTGGCGCCTCTGCCAGAGATCATGAGGCCTCGGAAGGAGGCTGGTGCAGACGGCGAAAATCAAGCCACAGGTCGACCAGCCCCATGATCACCACCAGGAGCATGGCCGGTTTGATCAAAATCAGGAGCGCGTAGATGCTCCAACGCAGGAAGTGCGGCACCTGAAACCGCTGGAAGCCGAAGGCAATGATCGCCAAGCCCTGAAAAAAATACAGCAACAGGCAGATCAGCAAAAAATTGAGGGCCACCGCCCGCATAGCCTGAGACGGCAGCAACAGCAGGAAACCGGCGCCAATGAGGACGAAAACCAGCCAACCGGGGGCTTCCCAACAGGGGAAGGGCACCTTCGGCTCGCTCCAGCTGCTGGTTGGGCCCAGGGCCTGGCTCAACAGATAGTTCAGCAAGGCCACCATGGTATTATTCATGAGGAGCAGGGCGGGGGCCAATTGGGCCACCAGGGTCAGCATGTCGGCGATACTCAGACCGGCTTGGCTGAGCTCCTTCTCCAACGTCTGATCTTGATCAATGATCTGGGCCACCCCGGACCAAACATGGGCCACCGTCTGCTCCAGATAAACCAGCGGTGTTACCCCTTGAAGATAGGCCTGGACAAAAAAGAGGCCCACCTGAAAAGCCATGGCCATAAGGGCGGCACCGCCGACGACCACTTCCGGCCCAAAGCCGCGGAAGGCCAGAAAGGCCAGGGTCAGAGCCAGCACCGCCATGTGCACCAATGGGAGCACTTCGGTTTTCAGCCCGGTGAACTGCTCCAGATAAAAAAAGATGGCCAGGGCCGCAGCGGTCACCAGCAGCCCCCCCCACCAACCGGCCCGGGCTACCGTCAAGATAATGGGCAGGGGCAGGAGAAGGCCCAAAAAGATGCCGGCGACTGGGATCTGACCGGAAGCGTAGTAGAGCAGCAACAGCGCCACCAAACCACTGATAACCTGCAGTGGAAGCTGTCTAACCGCCATAGGGCTGCGCCTCCGGAGGGAGAAGAAAGACCTTACCCCTGAATCATGCTGGCAGCATAGGGCATCAGGGCCAGGTGCCGCGCCCTTTTAATGGCAGTGGTGATTTTCCGCTGATGGCGGGCACAATTGCCAGAAATCCGCCGGGGGATAATCTTGCCTCGCTCCGTGATAAAATTGCGCAAGGTATTGACGTCTTTATGGTCAATCACCAACTTGCTGTCCACGCAGAAACGACAAACTTTGCGGCGATGAAAGGTGGGGCGGCGTTTGCGTTTGGGGATAATGGCCATACTTTATTCCTCCGGAGTCTTTTCAGGTTCCTGGTCTGCGGCCGGGGTTGTGTCGGCGACGGGCGCTGCCTCGGCCTCGCCCCCTTCAGGGGCAACGGCAGCCTCCTCCACCGGTTTGGCCTTGGCGGCCAGTTCCCGCTGCAGGGCCTCCACATTCACGTTGATCCCGGTTTTCACGGAGAGGAAACGGATGATGCGATCATCAATCTTGAGATTCCGCTCCAACTCCATGAGTCCGGCCGGTTGACCGGCAAAATCCACCAGGACATAATAGCCCTGACTGAACTTGTCGATCTTGTAGGCCAGGCGGCGACGGCCCCAATCTTCCATTTTTAATTGGACGCCGCCCGTGGAACTGATGATTCCGGTGAATTTGTTGATGACATTCTGGGTTTCGTCGTCACTGAGGTCGGGATTGACGACAAAGATGGTCTCGTACCGATGCATCGGTCCTCCTTATGGCTTGATCAGCTCCGGCAACCAGGCCGAAGCAAGGAGTAAAAATAGTTATTTATAGTGAAAAATTTATTTTGTCAAGATTGCGCCCCCCCGATTGTGATTGCAATATGATTATGTCACCC
>CALGOE010000034.1 GCA_937958145.1 uncultured Desulfobacca sp. | reverse complement strand
GAGATTTCGGATAAAGTAGTTTTTATGCAGATTTCCTTCCTGGGGCGGCGTTGGCAGTATCTTTGGCTGTTGCTGCTGAGTGGTTTCCTCTTTTTTTGCCGTTTGGGCAGCCCTGGCCTGATGGACCCGGATGAAGGCCGTTATGCGGAAATCGCCCGGGAGATGCTGGCTACGGGGGACTTTATCACGCCGCAGCTTAATTTTCTTCCCTACCTGGAAAAACCGCCGTTGGTCTATTGGCTCACTGCCTTGGGTTTTTGGCTTTTGGGCGCCAATGAGTGGACGGCCCGGTTGGTGCCGGTCCTGAGCGCTCTGGGAGGAGTGGCGGCGGTCTCCTGGCTGGCCAACCGTCTCTGGGGCTCTGATAGCGCTCTGTGGGCAGGTCTGATCATGGCCACCAGCGCCGGCTATTTCCTCCTGGGCCGGATCCTCACTCTGGACATGACCCTGACCTGCTGCCTCACCTGGGGCATTGCCCTGGCGTATGTGGCCTGGCGGCAGGAGGATCGTCGCTATGTGGTCTGGGCGTATCTCCTGTTGGCCCTGGGAGTGCTGGCCAAAGGCCCGGTGGCCGTGGTGTTGCCGGCCCTGATTTTCCTGATCTGGCTGATTATAACAAAGACCTGGCGGCAATGGCGGCGGCTGTGGCACCCCGGCGGGGCGATGTTGTTGCTCGTGTTGGTGTTGCCCTGGTATTTCCTGGTGGCCTGGCAGAATCCCGAATTCATCAGCTATTTTTTCTGGGAAGAGCATGTGGAGCGTTTCCTGACGCCCCGGATCCATGCCGGGCAGCCGCTGTATTTTTATGTGGGGGTGGTGGTGGTGAGTCTGCTGCCCTGGACGTTTCTGTTGCCCTGGGCCTGGGGGGCTGGCAGAGACCCGGGGACTGACCCTGTGGCTGCGGCCGACCGGAGATTTCTGCTGGTATGGTTCGGGGTGATCTTTGTCTTTTTTTCGCTGGCCCGGGCGAAATTGTTTCCCTATCTGCTGCCCGGCTTGCCGCCGTTGGCGCTGCTGCTGGGTAGAGCCATAGGCGGCGCCGAAAGGGCAGGGCGGTGGCCGTCCCGCGCTTGGGGCTGGACGGTGCGAATCTGGCTGGGGGTGGGGCTGGCCCTGCTGCTGGCTCTGGTGGCGGCGCCCTGGGCGGCGCCTGGGAGCTGGGAACGATTGGCCTTTCTGGGCCCTTATCCCCTCGCCACGGGAATTCTAATGGCGCTGCTGCCGTTGCTGCTCCTGCTTAGGGTGGCCGAGCCGCGGCGGCTGCGCCTGATTCTCGTGGGCGGCGCCGTGGGGTTGAATCTGCTGCTGATCGGTGGGGTGGAGCGGCTGGCTGAGGTAAGATCGCCGCGGCCCCTGGCGCAATTCATCAAGCAGCATCGCCAGGCCGATACTGTTATCGTGGGGTATCAGGCGTATTCCCAGGGCCTGTCGTTTTATCTCGGCCAGCCTTTTTATATTTTTGCTCTGCGGGGCGAACTGGATTTCGGCCTGCGCCAGCGTCCGGACACTCCTTATTTTTTTGGCAGCCTGGCCCAGGTCAGGTCTTTCTTGCAGCAGCATCCTGATTTTTTTGTTATCATCGACCCGGAAAATTTTAAGATTTTCCAGACCATCCATCCCAAGCCGGTGAAGGTCCTGACCCGATGGCAGAAGTATCTTCTCATCCGCAACGATTGATGGCGGGGGGGAGGGCGCCGGCACGCCTCATGGTGCCTTTTCTCCTGTACCGTTATCTCTGGCGGGAGTGTTGGGGCATGTTTGCGGTCAGTCTGATGGCCATCACCACCATTGTTTTCATGGGGCGGATCACCCGGTTGATGCAACTGATCATCACCAAAGGGGTGAGTTTGCCGGACATCCTGTGGTTCTGCCTTCTCCTCTTGCCTTACCTGCTGCTGTTCACCGTACCCATGGCCGGGATGATTGCGGTGCTGGTCACCTTTTTGCGCCTGTCCAACGACAATGAGATCATGGCTTTGAAAACCAGCGGCATCAGTGCCGTCCAGCTCCTGCCGCCGGTGTTGGCCTTCAGCCTGGCGATTACGGCCGCGTCGCTCTTCTTTTCCCTCTTGGCCACGCCCTGGGGCAACCAGGAAATGCGGCAACTTTTGACTGAGGTGACGAAACGGCGGGCTGATCTGGGTATCCAGGAGCAGGTTTTTAATAATGATTTTGATCGGGTGGTGCTTTTTGTGAACAATGTGCCGCCGGCCGGCGGCCTTATGGAGGGCGTGTTCCTGGCGGATGATCGGGACCCGCAAGTGCCTTATGTGATCACTGCCGACAGGGCCAGGATGTTGTATGATCAGCAAACGGAACGGCTGGTCCTCCAGCTTTTTCAGGGGCGGGTGCTGCGCCTCAGTGAGGACTACACGTCTTTTCACAGCGTGGAATTTGATACCTATCAGGTGCCGTTGGAATTGTTTCAATTTGCCCCCAAACCCAAATCAGAGGATGAGATGTTTTGGGGGGAACTCCGCCAGGCTCTGGCTCAGGCACCCGCTGGGAGCGTGGACCGGAACAAGCTCCTCATTGAAATCAACCGTCGCTTTTCCCTGCCCCTGGGGGTGACTATCATGATTCTAACGGTCATGCCCCTGGGAATCGCCACCCAGATCAAAGGCCGGGCTGTGGGTCTGATCCTGGGCTTGGCCATATTCCTCCTCTACTATCTTCTCTTGACCGCGGCCTGGCGGTTGGGTACTCACGGCTTG
>CALGOE010000033.1 GCA_937958145.1 uncultured Desulfobacca sp. | reverse complement strand
CCGCGGCGGCTGGAAATCATGCCGGAAACGGCCTTGTGCCGTGACTGCCAATCGCAGAAAGAAAAGATCGCCAAAGCCAGTTCCCGGTAACCGAAGCAGCCAAGGGGCTCATGCTAACCCCACATTCCTCTACCCCATTGTTCTCGCCAAGGTGAGGGCAATGGGGTTTCAGGTTCAATGGGCTGATGGTCGGACCAGGTCTCTGAGGCCGGGAGACCTGCCCTCTGGTCCCCTCCTTTGGAGAGACTTTTTCACCACCCGCTAGGCAGTTAGGCCGGCAAAGGCCACACAGAGGACAAGCCATGGCAAAAAAGACAACTTCTCCACCAGTGCAGACGACCACGGAAGCGGCCGCAGTCCAAAAGGGTCTCGGCCCGGTCCTCTACCAGGTTTCCCTGCTGACGGACGACGATCTTTTCTTGTTTAATGAAGGCAACCATTTCCGCCTCTACGAAAAGTTGGGCAGTCATTGTCTGGAACACGAGGGGGTGGCCGGGGTCTACTTTGCGGTCTGGGCTCCCGATGCGGAACGGGTGTCCGTCATGGGGGATTTTAATAACTGGCAAAAAGAGACCCATTATCTCGGCTCCCGGGGGCAGTCCGGCATCTGGGAGGGCTTTATCCCCGGCGTGAGCCGGGGGGCAAAATACAAATACCATATCTTCTCGCGCTACAACGGCTATCGCGTGGACAAGGCTGATCCTTTTGCCGCCTTTTTTGAAGGCCCGCCCCGCATGGCCTCAATTGTCTGGGATCTGGACTATGCCTGGGGGGATCAGGAGTGGCTGGCCCAACGGCGGGAACGCAACGCCCTCACCGCCCCCCTGTCCATCTACGAAGTCCATCTCGGTTCCTGGCGGCGGGTGCCGGAAGAGGGCAACCGACACCTGAGTTACCGGGAAATGGCGCCGTTGCTGGCTGCCTATGTCAAGGAGATGGGCTTTACCCATGTTGAGTTTCTGCCCGTCATGGAGCACCCCTTTTATGGTTCCTGGGGGTATCAGACCACCGGCTATTTTGCTCCCACCAGTCGCTACGGCCCACCCGAGGACTTCATGTATCTGGTGGATCAGTTGCATCAGCACGACATCGGCGTGATCCTGGATTGGGTGCCCTCCCATTTCCCGGCTGATGAGCACGGGTTGGCCTTCTTCGACGGCACCCACCTCTATGAGCACGCCGACATGCGCAAGGGCTTCCACCCCGATTGGAACAGCTATATTTTTAATTACGGCCGCAATGAGGTGCGCAGTTTCCTCCTGAGCAGCGCCCTCTACTGGCTGGATAAATTCCATGCCGACGGTCTGCGGGTGGATGCTGTGGCCTCCATGCTCTATCTGGACTATTCGCGGCAGGAAGGGGAGTGGATTCCCAATATCTATGGCGGCAAAGAGAACCTGGAGGCCATCTGGTTTTTGCGCAAGTTCAATGAAGAGGTCTACCGTCATTATCCCGACGTCCAGACCATCGCCGAAGAGTCCACCGATTGGCCCATGGTCTCCCGGCCCACCTACCTGGGCGGCCTGGGATTCGGCCTCAAATGGGACATGGGCTGGATGCACGACACCCTCAAGTACATGGCCTACGATCCCATCCACCGGCGCTATCATCACAATACCATCACGTTTCGGCTGCTCTATGCCTTTCATGAGAACTTTGTCCTGCCTTTGTCCCACGATGAAGTCGTCCATGGCAAAGGCTCTCTGATCAGCGCCATGCCCGGGGATCTTTGGCAGAAATTTGCCAACCTGCGCCTGTTGTTCGGCTACATGTTCGGCCAACCCGGGAAAAAACTGTTATTTATGGGGGATGAGTTCGGGCAGTGGAACGAATGGTATCATGAGGTCAGCCTGGATTGGCATCTGTTGGAATATCCCCAGCACGCCGGGGTGCATTTGTGGCTGGCCGACCTGAACCGGGTCTACCGGCAGCAGCCGGCCTTGTATGAGGTGGATTTTACCTGGACGGGCTTTGAGTGGATTGACTGCAATGATGTGGACGCCAGCGTTCTGACCTTTTTGCGACGGGGTCGGCGCCCGGAGGAGATGGTGTTGGTGGCCTGCAACTTCACGCCGGTGCCCCGGCTGCAGTATCGGGTCGGGGTGCCCGAGGCTGGCTTCTGGCAGGAGCTGCTGAACAGTGACGCCAAGGAATACTGGGGCAGCGGCCTGGGCAACGCCGGGGGGCTGGAGGCCGAGGCCGTGCCGCACCATGGGCGCCCCTTTTCCCTGAATCTTACCCTGCCGCCGTTGGCGGTGGTGTTTCTGAAGCCACAACCTCGATAAATGCGGGCCCATCTGTTCAGATTCTGCCGCCTGGTCCTGGGGATTTTCTTCTTGGCCCTGGGCTTGCTTGGCCTGGTAGTGCCGATCCTGCAGGGTTGGCTCTTCCTGGCCCTGTCCGCCCTGGTGCTGTCGCCCGATATTCCGCTGCTGGCCCGGCTGGTGGACTGGATCGGCCGGCGCTTTCCCGCCCTGCAGCATCCCATCCAGAGGTGGCGGCGCTTTGTGGCCAGGTTTGAGGACGGCTAGGCACTTCAGGGTCTGGCCCCCGCCCCTGAAATCCCTTCCCTCAAGCGGACTTTTGGCTGGGCAAAAAGGGCCGGCGGGGCACCGCTCCTAGTTGACAGGCAAATCAAGATTTGGTTAAATGGAGCAGTATGGAGGGATGGCCGAGTGGTTGAAGGCGGCGGTCTTGAAAACCGCAAACCGAAAGGTTCGTGGGTTCGAATCCTACTCCCTCCGCCACAAGCGATGCCTTACCATAAATCGGAGAGATGACCGAGTCGGCCGAAGGTGCTCGCCTGCTAAGCGAGTGTGGGGGGAAACCTCCACCGAGGGTTCGAATCCCTCTCTCTCCGCCATACCTTCTCCCCCCACAACGAACTGTCCCCGCCCCTCCCAGCGCCTTCGACGTGGTCACGGTTTTGCTAAGAGCTCTTCCCTTGGCTGCCAATGACCTGGGCCGCCCAACTCAAGGCCGCGGAGACGGTGGGAAAGCCGATGGTGCTGGTCAACAGAATCAGGGCATGGTAAATTTCCGCCGGCGTGGCTCCGGCCTCCAAGGCCCGCCGGGTGTGGCTGTGGACCGCACCTTCCGACCGGATGGCGGCGGCAGCAGCCAATTGGATGAGCTGGGAGGTCTTGGCTGGCAGCGGCCCTTCCTGCCGGATGGCTTCACCCAGGTCCTCCAGAGCTTTCATAAATTTGCCATGCTGGTCTTTGAGATGGGTATACCAGGATGGGTATTTGGTCTCGGCCATGGTCGTTCCTCCAGGGGCAAAAGTTCTCCACTAGCATATCCGCCTAGCGGTCTCTGCTGATTGTTATTTTATACAACATGTCTTAAGATAAAACGACAGAAAATGGACGGGCTCGAGCTCAATACTCTCAATGCCGGTAGGTGCGGGGTAAGAGTTTTTTAACAGCCCGATCTTCCCAAGAATACCTGGCCTTACGCCGGTCAAACCTTTCGGAGGATGGTTATGGAACCATTACCACCTTTGGCAGCCACGGGCATCGGCTCGGTGCCCTTTCTGGACGAGACGGAAGCGGTGCAGTTGATTTTAGATCACCTGCCAGAGATGCCCTTCTGGCCGCAAATGGCCCAGAAGGGCTTTTGGGAGGATATGGTCAGCCAGGGGTGCGGCGGTCTGCCCCTCATCATCCGGGATGCAGAAAAGCGCGTGGTGCGGCTGAACGAAGCCCAGGATCGGGATGAGGCCCTCACCCATTTCTATGAGGCAGCCCTGGCCGGAGACCTGGAGACCTTCGCCCTGACGCCGGGCGAGGCCTCAGGTTTTTATGGCCTCATGTCGGCCCTGCAGGGCCGGCCGGCTGCGGCCCCGGCCTTTGTCAAAGGGCAGGTAGTGGGGCCGGTGACCTTTGCCACCATCGTCAAGGGCTTGGATGGCAAGGCCATTCTCTTTGATTACGAACTCTTGCAGGCCGTGGTCCGGGGTTTGGCCCTGAAGGCGGCCTGGCAGATGGCCCAGATCAGCGCCGGCGGCCGGCAGCCCATCATTTTTTTCGATGAACCCTCTCTCACCGGTCTGGGTTCGGCCTTTCTGCAGATCTCCCGGGAGGAGGTCATCAGCCTGCTCACCGAGGTCATCAGCCTGGCCAAAGAGCACGGGGAGGCCTATTTCGGGGTGCATTGCTGCGGCAACACCGATTGGTCAGTGCTGTTGGAGACGCCCATTGACATCTTGAGCTTTGATTCCTATGAATTTTTTGATAACCTCACCCTCTATGACCAGCCTCTGCAAAAGTTTCTCGATCGGGGCGGCTACCTGGCCTGGGGTCTGGTCCCCACCAGCCCCACGGCGCCGGCTGAAACGCTCGAGGCCCTGTGGGCGAAATTTACAGAGCAGGTGCAAACCCTGGAGGCCCGGGGGCTGGACCGGGCCAGGCTCCTGTCCCAGAGCCTCCTGACGCCGGCCTGCGGCCTGGGTTATATGACGCCGGACCAGGCCACAAAGGCCTTGGAGACGCTGGCGGCCTTGAGTCAGAAGGCCCGGGCCTGGCAAGGTTGACAGGCAAGTGCCGGCGGAGGGGGCCACCCCCTGTGTTCGCCGGCAGCCAATAGTCGCACCATTGCCCAAAACCCATCCGCGCCGCACGAAGTCCGGGGGCAAAAAAACCTTTTTGCGGCACCTCGTTCATCATTCAATGACCTTGCCCAGACCTTTGGTTCTGGGCGAGGTCATTCCGGGGCAGGTCTGCCTCTTGGGTTGGTCCTTTTTGTCTCCCCGCCATGCCGCGTTTTTTCCCTTTTTCCTTTCCTTAATAAGTGAGCAATGGCGTCTGATGCACATAGCGATTGGCGGCCACCTCTTGCAGGAGGAAATGGGCCACGTCGGCCCGGGAAATCTTGCCGCAGGTGACGCCGCGCAGGTCAGTGAGGACCCGATATTTGCCGGTCAGGGGGCCGTTGGTGAGAAAACCTGGCCGGACAATGGTCCACCGGACCTGGCTCTCCTGAATAATGGCTTCCTCCCGGTCCTTGTCCTCATAGATGCGTTTGAGCAGCAGCGGTTTGAAGATCCGGTCGTAAAAAAAGCCGCCGTGTCCCTTGCTGTCCCCGGCGCCGATGCCGGTTACGGCCAGCAGCCGGTCCACCTGGTGTTGTTCCATGGCCGCCAGGACATTTTTTATGCCGGCGGAAAAGACGGTCACCGGCTGCCAGGTGGGGGGTATGCCGATGGTGGTGAAGACGGCTTCCTGCCCGGCCATGGCCTGGCTGACGCTGGCCAGGTCAAGGATGTCGCCGGGCAGCACGGTCAATCTCTCGTGTTGCCAGGTTAACTTTTCCGGCCGTCGGGCCAGGACCGTCACCTCATGCCCTTGGGCCAGGGCCTGTTCCATTGCCTGCCGGCCGATGCCGCGGGTGGCGCCGATGATCAACAGCCGCATGTTTTTTTCCTCTTTTGACGTTGCTGGCCAGGGGCCGAAAAAATAGGGAAAAGGGAAGAGGGAAAAGAGACATACGAATGCCCAATTTCCTCTGCCCATTAAACTTTTTACCGCTCACTGCTTGACGCACACCGCTCAGGCGTGGTTGCGGAGCTGCAATTCCAAGGGATGGGGATGGAGGTAATATTGCTCTTTCAAGTAGGGCTGATTATATTTGCGCACATAGTGATTGATCAAAGTGATGGGCACGATGAGGGGGACAATGCCCTGGCGGTAATGGTCAATAACCTCCAGGAGCTCCTGTTTTTCATCGGCCGACAGCTCCTGTTTAAAATACCCCAAAAGATGATATAATACGTTGGCGTTCTTTTTGATGGTGGTCTTGAGGCGCAGGCACTTGAGCAGCAGCTCCTGGTAGCGGCTGGTGATCTCCGGCAGCGGTCCTTCCTTCAGGTGGGCCACCAGTCGCCCCATCTCCCGGTACAGTTCGGGGCTGTGGGCCAACAGCAGGAGTTTATGGCGGGTATGAAACTCCACCAGTTCCTTGGGGCCGGCCCCTGCTTGCAGGGTCTCCCGCCAGCGTTTGAAGGTAAAGATGGCCTCGATGAAATTCTCCCGCAGTTTCGGATCATGGAGGCGGCCTTCTTCCTCCACCGGCAGCAATGGGAAATGTTCCATAAAGGCCCGGGCAAACATGCCCACCCCTTTTTTTTCGGCCATGCCTTTGTCGTTATAGACCTTGACCCGCTCCATGCCGCTGCTCGGGGAGTCGCTTTTAAAAATAAAACCCTGCAGGTCCTCGGCCTCCAGTTCCTGCACCCGGCGCCGGGCCCAGGCCTGCATGCGCTCGGTGTGATCAATGCGGCTGTGGATGGTCACCAGGCGGGGATTGGCGCTATCGCCCACCAGACGCATGGCCTCCCGCGGCACCCCCAAGCCGCATTCCACTTCCGGGCAGACGGGCACAAATTCCACGTAACGCCCCAAGGTCTCGGTAATGAAACGGTCATGTTTATGGCCGCCGTCAAAACGCACCGGCTGGCCGAGCAGACAGGCACTGATGCCCAAACGGATTTTTCCCATGGTCTGGTCCCCATTCATGT
>CALGOE010000032.1 GCA_937958145.1 uncultured Desulfobacca sp. | reverse complement strand
TCGGCCCGGATCACCAATGAAGAAAACTATCTGTTCCAGAAATTTATGCGCGCCGTGGTAGGGACGAATAATGTCGACCACTGCGCCCGTCTCTGACACAGCTCCACTGTGGCCGGTCTGGCCGCTTCCTTCGGTTCTGGAGCAATGACCAATTCCATCGGCGAATTGGAGGACTCGGAATGTATTCTGGTCACCGGGTCCAACACCACGGAAAATCACCCGGTGATTGCGGCCCGGATTAAAAGGGCCGCCCGTTACGGGAACAAGAAGCTGATAGTTGTGGAGCCGCGGCGCATTGATCTGGTAAAATTTGCCACCTTGTGGCTGCGCCAGAAGCCGGGGACCGACATTCCGGTGTTCAACGGCATTATGAACGTCATTATTCAGGAAAATCTTTACGATGCGGCCTATGTGGCGGAGCGCACGGAAAACTTTGCCGCCTTTAAAGACACGGTGGCCAAATACACGCCGGAATATGTGGAGAAGATCAGCGGCGTGCCGGCGGCGCAGATCATTCAGGCGGCCCGGCTGTATGCCCAGAGCAAGCCAGCCGCCATCGTCTACTGTATGGGCATCACGCAGCATACGGTGGGCACCGACAACGTCAAGACCCTGGCCAACCTGGCTATGCTCACCGGCAATGTCGGCGTCTGGGGGGGCGGCGTCAATCCGCTGCGGGGGCAGAATAACGTCCAGGGCGCCTGTGACATGGGGGGCCTGCCCAATGTCTTTTCCGGCTATCAGGTGGTCACCGACGCCAACAACCGCAAGAAGATGGAAGAGGCCTGGGGCGTTACCGGCCTGCCGGACACCGTTGGCATGACCATGACGGACATGCTGCCGGCGGTCCTGAAGGGGGAGATCAAGGCGCTGTATATCGTCGGCGAAAACCCGGTGATCTCGGATCCGGACCAGAACCATGCGGTCAAGGAACTCAAGGCGTTGGACTTCCTGGTGGTCCAGGATATCTTCCTGACGGAGACGGCGCAATTGGCCGATGTGGTGCTGCCGGGAGTGAGTTTTGCGGAAAAGGAGGGGACCTTCAGCAACACGGAGCGGCGGGTGGCCCGGGTGCGGCAGGCGGTGCCGCCTGTGGCGGGGGCCAAACAGGATTGGCAGATTATCTGTGAGATTGCCAGCCGCATGGGGTACCCCATGAGCTACGCCCAGCCCGAAGAGATCTTTGAGGAAATCCGCAAGGTCACCCCCTCCTACGCCGGCATCACTTATAAACGGCTGGAGGCGGGCGGCATTCAATGGCCCTGCCCGACGGAAGACCATCCTGGCACCGTCTTTCTGCACAAAGACAAATTTGCCCGGGGTCTGGGTCTGTTTGCCGCTATTGACCACAAGGATCCGGCGGAGATGCCTGACACCGAATATCCGCTCTATCTCACCACGGGCCGCCTCCTCTTCCAGTATCATACCGGTACCATGAGCCGGAAGGCCGTGGGTTTAACGGAAAAGGCGCCTGAGTGCCAGGTGGAGATTTCCGATCTGGATGCGGCTGCCTACGGGATTGCACCGGGAGATGTAGTGCGGGTCAAGAGCCGGCGGGGCGAAATCACCGCCAAGGCGCAGGTGTCACCCAAAGCCGTCCCCGGCACGGTCTTTGTGCCGTTCCATTATGCCGAAGCTGCGGCCAACCGATTAACCATCGGGGCGCTGGACCCCATATCCAGAATTCCCGAATATAAGGTCTGTGCCGTACAGATCGAGAAAGCGTAAGGAGGGCGCCACCATGACCGCACAGTGCCAATACCACAGCGCCCCGGTGCCGGAGCTGACCCCGGAGCAGTGGGCCCAAGTAGACAGCATCATCGCCAATTATAAAGATATGCCCGGCAACCTCATGCCGGTGCTGCAGGCGGTGCAGGACGCCATCGGCTTCCTGCCGCCGGCGGTCCAGGAGCGCATCGCCGTCGGCCTCAATATCCCCGGCAGCGATGTGTTCGGGGTCATGAGCTTTTACTCCATGTACACCTGGCGGCCCAAGGGCAAATACGTCATCCGTTTCTGCGAATCGCCCCCCTGCCACATCCAGGGGTCGGACAATCTGCTGGAGTTCATGCAGGAAGAGCTGGACGTGCGCCTGAACCACACCACCAAGGACGGGCTCTTCACGTTGGAGACCAGCGCCTGTCTGGGGGTCTGCGAAGTGGCCCCGGCCATGCAGATCAACGAGGTGGTGCACGGCAACCTGACCAAGGACAAGATCCGCCAGATCCTCGCCGACTACCGGGCCGGCAAGGCGCCGGACTATAAAAAACTCCCCTACAGCACCAACGACTTCCGCCGCTACAAACAGCCGCCGGGGGAGATGGTGCTCCTGAACAACGTCGGTCTCATTGACCCGGAGAAGATTGAGGATTACGTGGCCAAAGGCGGCTACGAGGCCCTGAAGAAGGCCGTTACGGGCATGACCCCGGAGCAGGTGGTGGAGGAGGTGAAGACCTCGGGCCTGCGGGGCCGGGGCGGCGCCGGCTTTCCTACCGGCCTGAAGTGGTCCTTCACCCGGCCTCTGGAGGTGCCCCAGAAATACATCATCTGCAACCTGGACGAAGGCGAGCCCGGCACCATCAAGGACCGCTACATTGTGGAGGGCGACCCCCACAAGCTGTTGGAGGGCATGGCCATTGCTGGCTTTGCGGTGGGGGCGAACAAGGGTTACATCTACAGCCGGGGGGAATACTACCTGTGCAAACACCGGCTCAATACCGCCATTGAACAGGCCCGGGCTAAAGGATATTTGGGCCAGAATCTTTTTGGCACCAATTTCTCCTTTGACATTGAAGTCCGCTCGGGTTTCGGCTGCTACATCTGCGGCGAGGAGACGGCGCTCATCGAGTCCATCGAAGGCAAGCGGGGCTATCCCCGGAGCAAGCCGCCCTTCCCGGGCGTGGCCGGGCTGTGGGGCAAACCCACCATCGTCAACAACGTGGAGACCCTGGCCTCGGTGCCGGCCATCATCCTGAAAGGCGGGGCCTGGTATAAGTCCCTGGGCACAACCGACACCTCCGGCACCAAGATTTACCAGATCATCGGCCACGTCAACACGCCGCAGATCGTGGAGGTGCCGGCGGGCATCACCCTGCGGCAGCTCATCGACGAGTACGGCGGCGGTATGCGGAACGGCGCCAGGTTCAAGATGTGCCAGACCGGCGGCGCTTCGGCGGGGATTGTCACGGCTGAGGCTTTGGACGTGCCCATTGACTTTGCCATGAGCAAGGTGGGCGGCGCGTTGGGCTCCGGGACGATGCTGGTGATGGACGAGTCGGTCTGCGCCGTGGACTTCGCCCGCTCGGTGGCGGTTTTCTTTGCCCATGAATCCTGCGGCCAGTGCACTCCCTGCCGGGAGGGCACGCCCCAGCTGCTGAAGACCCTGACCCGCATCTGGGAAGGGAAGGGGCAGCCGGGGGACCTGGAATTCCTGGAGAGCCTGGCCCAGACCATGATGGACGCCAGTTTCTGCCCCCTGGGCCAGACGGCGCCGGCGCCTTTGATGAGCCTGCTGAAACACTTCCGCCAGGAGTTCGAGGACCACATGAGCGGCAAGTGCAGCCATGGGGTGTGCCGGATGGATTAAGGAGAGCAGAATATTTTTGAGGAACAGCTGAGCAATGGGGCAGGGACATTTCCCTGCCCCTTTTTCTTGAGGCGAAGAGATTTGATATGTTATAATAGTGTGTATATTTATTATGTAATAAGGAGTGCTCCATCATGAGGATAAATGCCGTCATTAGTGATGAGCTGGTGCTGGCCTTGGATGCCATAGCCTTGGAGACGAAGAAGAGCCGGAGCCAACTGCTGCGCGAAGGGGCGGAGAAGATCATCGCAGAGTATAAGCGGCAGGCAGAGGAAAAACGACGTCGGCAGAAAATGCAGGAAGCTATGGCGGTCCAGGACCGTCTGCGAGAGAAATCGGGCTCCTGGGACGGGGTGGCGGAAATCAGGAAATGGCGGGACACTCTGTCATGAACCGTTATGTTCTTGATACATCGGTGGTGGTCAAGTGGTACAGCACCTTTGATGAAGCCAACACCAACAACGCCTTATGGCTGCGCCAGGCCATGTACGACAATCAATGTCAGCTTATTATTCCAGATCTGGTTTTATATGAATTAGGCAACGCCTTGCGATTCAACCCTCACTTAACTTCTGAAGACGTAATCGCAGCTCTCTATTCGCTGGTTGACCTAAATCTGACCATATGGGCCGTTGAGCCAACAATTCTTGCGAAGGCCGTAGTATTAGCGTACCAATACGCTGTAACACTTTATGACGCCTATTTTTTGGCTTTGGCCGATGAGACCAACTCTTCCCTGGTCACCGCTGATCAAAAATTTTATCAAAAGGTAGGCGGATTAAAGCATGTTATCCGCTTGGATAGATTACCAAAAGACTGGCAAAAAAATGGGCGGTTGTGAAGATGGAGGGAGGGGGCCAGGGGTCAGGGATCAGTGGTCAGTGATTAGGGGCCAGGGGCCAGAGACCAGGGGTCAGTGGTCAGTGATTAGGGGCCAGGGGCCAGAGGCCAGGGATCAGTGGTCAGTGATTAGGGACCAGGGGCCAGAGGCCAGGGGTCAGTGGTCAGTGATTAGGGACCAGGGAAAAGGGAAAAATTGGTGGCACCGGCTTTCCAGCCGGTGCATCAATGAACAGGCTGGAAAGCCTGTTCCACCAATCACAAGGCGGCGTGCGGTCGCCGCGCTCCCTCAGCATGACAAGAGGGGGCGCAGCCAAGAGAGGCGCCAATGGTAGTCACCCCTTCGCAACAACGTTGTCTGGCAGTAATGCTCAAAAGCAAGAATGAATGCCCTGGTGCAGACTTCCGCTGCGGCGGTGCCGGGGTTTTTTGAGGGCCGGTGTTTGGCGGCGAGAGCGGCGGCCCGTCAGTAGTATAAAAATTTATACGATCTTATTATTTAATATTCTTGCAAAAATTCCTTCAGTCCCGAGTCTGCCCGTATAATTAATTATACATAACCTTCCTGACCTTTCCGGCCTTTGGTCTTTATTTATAATAATTACAATAAGATATAAATAGGCAGGGGATGGCACATCCCTTGCTGTGCATCTAGAGAGAAATTCTTGCACAGGGGATGGTGGGGATTGCCATGTCGGAAGCCGGGCCGATGGCGGGGCCGAGGCAGATTCTGCTCCTGGAAGATGAGATCAACGTGGCCAATGCCCTCCAGGTGATACTGCGGGAAGCGGGGTATGAGGTGACCTGGGCGGCCACCGGGCAGCGGGCCTTGGAGTTGTTGGGCCAGGATGCCGGAGGAATCTACCTGTTCGACCTGCCAAACCGCACTCTGGAACTGGTCGCCCACCGCGGCGTGTCGCAGCGGTACACCGATGCAATCGGGTCGCTCAGCGTGGACGAGGAGAGCCTCCAGGCGGTGGTTTCGGAGAGCAAGCTGGGCAGACTAGTACTCTCCATCAAGACCGTCGT
>CALGOE010000031.1 GCA_937958145.1 uncultured Desulfobacca sp. | reverse complement strand
GACAGGGTTTCATCTTCTCGGCCCGGTCAAAGATCGTCTCAATACCCTCCGCCTGGGCCTTGGCAATCATCTCTACGGTTACCTGGTCCACCGAACACTTGGTGGGGTCCAGTTTTTTCTCCTTTTTCTCCTCGGCCATGTGCCGTCCTCCTGTAACGGATTGATCTCATGGGGAATTACTTAACCAACTCTCTTCTATACATGATCATAGCCAAATAATTTCTCCTTGTCAATAATTTTGTTTATAATGAAACCGATTTGGCAAAGATCATTGCCAGGAAAATATCATGGCAGGTATACTGGATAGATTCACTAGTGATCGTGGCAGGTTAGGGAGAGATGGGTCGTACCAGGCGGAAACCGATGAAACCATCGGTGCGGTCAGGGGGGGCAGACTGACGGGCGGCACACCGCAACTCCCGGGCGCGGGAAAACCAGGAACCACCGCGCAGGACTCGCTCTGTCCCGATGGCCGGGCCGGTGGGGTTGAAGCGCCGTCGTTTGCTGTAGGCTTCGGCTTCGTACCAGTCCCCGCACCACTCGGCCACATTGCCGGCCATGTCGAACAGGCCGTACGCATTCGGTGGGAAACTCCCCACGGGGGCAGTATAGCGAAAGCCGTCGCCATCATAGGGGTTGGGATTAAAATTGGCCAGATAACGGCCGTCCTGTTCTGGAGGGGAGCTGCCCCAGGGAAAGGGCTGGGCCACAAGGCCGCCCCGGGCCGCGGCCTCCCATTCAGCTTCGGTGGGCAACCGGTATCTGTGGCCGCTGATCTGGCTCAACCAGGCGGCAAAGGCCATGGCGTCATGCCAGGTTACCCCCACCACCGGCTGGCTGGGATTGTTGAGGGTTCTATCCTTCCAATAAGGGGGGGCCGGATGACCGGTGGCTGCAAGAAACTGGCCGTACTGGGCGTTGGTAATTTCTTTTTCCGTGATATAAAAAGGGGACAATTGCACCCGATGTTGCGGGCCCTCGTGCCAATAGCGGCCGGCTTCAGCCGCTGGGCTGCCCAAAAGATATTCTCCTCCAGGGATAAGGCGCAGGGTCATTCCCAATGGATTGGTTTCAGCAAGCGGGCGGGGTGGGGCGGCAAAAGCAGGCTGGAGGGGCCAACCAGCCGTCAGGCTTAGGCAGATAAGACCGCAAGCCAGCCACCGCCAGAGCGCAACCTTGTCCCGGCAGTCCATCTTGGGCCCGCTCATTTCATCTTATCCAATCCGGGTCGCCAGAGAAGTAACACCGGCCCATCACTTGGGCGGGACCACAGTAACCTTAAAACGGCAGATGCGGTCACCTGTGGCCCAACAAGAAATTTCTTCCACAGCAAACTCCCGGCCGGCATAAACTGTAAGGATCCCTGCCAGGAATCCTTCATCATAATCACACAACGTTTGGTCACACACGTTCAACCCCGAACAGTCCAGATCCTCGGCCACCGTCAGGGTCATCTCCAGGGTGTCGGGCTGTATGTCTTCAATTTCAAGGATACCGATCTTCCATTCCTCCAGCTTGTGGCCCAATTCCTGGAAAAACTGCTCCAACGGCAGATTGGTGTCCAGGACATTCCGGCAGAACTCCTCCCCAGCCAAACGGCCGGCCTGAATAAAAATCTCTTTGCTGGCGGCAAGGCCCACTCTTTGGGCCAAAACCGCCTTCAGGGCGTATTGCATGAGGCGATAGACCAGTACCGGGGCCATCCCCCCCAGATTCGGCCGCCCGATTTCCAGATCGCCCAGGTTTTCCCAACAGAAGAAAAGTGGATTGGCTTTGTCGGGCACAATTCATCTCCGTAATATTTCTTTAATACTCAGATTTCCAGATCGCAGCTTCTCTTGCCGCTCTTTTTTGTTCTTCTCTTACCGCGAGGTCGGCTGGCCCAGGGGCAGATCAGGCCAAATCCAGCCCCGTTAAGAGGCGGAGCGCCTCTAAATACTTCTGCCGGGTATTGGCGATGACCTCAGGCGGCAGCGGCGGTGGCGGCGGCTGTTTGTTCCAGCCCAGGCTCAGGAGGTAATCACGCAGATACTGTTTATCAAAACTTTTTTGCGGTCGACCGGGGCGGTAGTCGGCCGAGGGCCAGAAGCGGGAGGAATCCGGGGTCAGAACTTCGTCAATGAGTACCAATTGCTCGCCGATCAGGCCGAACTCAAATTTGGTGTCAGCGATGATGATGCCCTTGGTTGCGGCCTCATCATGGGCCCGCTGGTAGATGGCCAGACTGAGGTCGCGCACCCGCTGGGCCAGATCGACCCCGATCTTGGCGGCGGCGGCGGCAAAGGTGATGTTTTCATCATGCCGGCCCAATTCTTCTTTGGTGGAAGGGGTAAAAATAGGTTTGGGCAACTTGGCCGCCTCCTGCAAACCTGCCGGTAACGGCTCGCCGCAGATGGCGCCGGTGGCCTGATATTCCTGCCAGCCGGAACCGGCCAGATACCCCCGCACGATACATTCGATGGGCAGGGGTCGGGCCTGGCGCACCAACATGCTGCGGCCCGCCAATAAGTCGGCAAAGCCCTGGCATTCCGGCGGAAAATCCCGCACCTCAGTGGAGATGAGGTGGTTGGGGACCAGATCCTGGCAGCGTTGAAACCAGTAGACCGAGATCTGGTTCAGAATCTTCCCTTTATCGGGAATGGGATCGTCCATCACCACATCAAAGGCTGAAATCCGGTCGGTGGCCACTATCAGCAGGCGACCATCGGACAGGGTATAGACGTCTCGGACTTTCCCCCTCTTGAGGGAGCCGAGTCCTGGAATCTGGGTCTCTTTAACAATCACCGGGAAAACCTCTCCTTGAGTTCTTGCAGATAAGTAACCACAACACCGTATTACAACTCTCCCGTTACAACTCTCCCGACCGAAACTACCGCCGGGGGACCATTAACGCGGCTGGACCGCCTTGGCGTTGGTTCGGGGCTTGGCCGCGGGCGCCGCCGCCGGAGGGGTCAGCCAGACCTGATAAACGGTCCTGGAGCCCTGTTTGGCCTTTTTCACCACAGCCCGCTGTCCCTGTTTGGTCAGGGCGTCAGCCTTCTGCCGCGCCGTTTTTTCTTTTTCAAAGGTGGCCACTAACTTCGGGCCGGTATCGGGCGGCGACGGTTTGGCCGCAACCGGTGGCGTGGCCGTTTTCTGAGGGGGCTTTTCTGGTTTGGGCGACGGTTTGACCAGGATTTTTTCCGGCTTGACGGCCGGTTTTTCCGGCTTGAGCGGCGCTGCCGGCAGCGTCGGTTTTATCGCCGTGGCCGGTTCGGGCAGCACCGGCGCCGGCCCGCTGGCGGCTTTTTCCGTCGGTTTGCTTTCAGTCGGTCCAGCCGTCGTCCCGGGTTCGGTGGTCGCCGGCGAACTGGGCGCCGCCGACATTACGGGTGGCTGGACCGCGGTTTGAGGCGGGGTGGTTGCTGGGCTAACTTCCTTATAATTCTGCTCGGCCGTGCGCACTACCGCCTGAGGCTTGCCGGAGGGGGCAAACAGGGTGGAGAGGCCAAAAAGGATGAGCAGGAGGCCCACCGCGCCGCCGATGGCTGCTCCCACCTGTTTGCGCCGGTTGCGGCGCAACGGTTCGGCGCCAAAATATTCCGCCAGATGCTGGCGCTGCGTCAAAACCCAGGCATTGGCCGCGCTCCAGGAAGAAGAAGCGGCACGCGGCGGTGTCTCCTGCCAATCGGGGTTGATCTCCACCTCGGGTTCCAGGGGCATAATTTTCAGCGGCGTCCGGGGCTTATCCGGCTGGGCGACCGGGGGCTCGATCGCTTCCTCTTTGGCGAGGTCCGGCCGCCCGCCGCCAGGGGACAACTTCTCCCGCAGAATGGTCAGTCTCGATAAGAATTCCGGGGCGCTTTTAAAACGCTTGTCCGGATCGGCTTTGAAACAGCGGTTAAACAAAGGCCGCAGGGCCTCGGGAATCTCCTGGAAATGGTCTGGCGGCGAGTTGAGCCGATAGGGGATGGCACCTTCGCCTTGCAAGGGAAAAGGGAACCGGCCGGTCAACATCTGATAGCCCATCACCCCCAGGGAAAAAAGATTGCTCGCCGGCGAAATCTGCCGCCCTTCCCAGACCTCCGGGGGGATATAGGCCCTCAGCTCCGGCTGTGCCGCAATATCCCCGGGTTCGGCCGGGAAGGCAAAATTGATGATTTTAATGCCGTCCGTGGCCGAGACCAAAACCTGGCGGGGATTGAAATTCTGATGCTCGATCCCTTGTTTATGGCCATGGGCCAGGCCCTGGGCCAAGACTTCTAAAAAATATAAGGCATCCGCCAGGGTCAAATGCTCTCCGTGACCGAAGAGATCTCCCAGGGAGTTGCCGACAAACGGCTCCTGGATCAGAAAGACGCCATCCGCACCTTCATCCAGGTGGTGAACCCCCAGCACCTGCGGGTGATGTATCTTCAGGCCCCACAGCGCCTCCCGGCGATAGTATTCCAAAAAACGCTCGAACTCCGGCCGGTCATTGGCCAAATACTTGAGACCGACATCCACATCCAGGACCTGATCTCGGGCCAGCCAAACTTGACCATGGATCTCCGACCGTAAGGGCCGGAGAATTTCATACCGCTGTCCGACCATCATGCCTGGAGTCAAGGTGGTATTGTAAGATTCGTCCATAGATCTTTTTACCCCGCGGTCAAAAGACCGTGTTCAGTGGCCAGGGGCCAGGAATCAGGAGCTGTTTCAGGAACATAATCTCTTACCAAGACGGAAGCAATCCTCCCCGGGCCGGTTACCGGCCGTCAGGAGGAGCGCAGGATGTGCAAATGGTCCTCCACACAATCTTCCAAGACTTCCAGATTATAGCCGCCTTCCAATACGGTGATGATCCGGAATTGGCAATATTCTTTGGCAAACGCGGCCAAAACCCGCCCCATGCGGGCATATCCCTCCCGACTGAGCCGCATGTGGGCCAGCGGGTCATTGGCATGGGCATCGAAGCCAGCCGAGATCATGAGGCAATCCGGCCGAAAAGCAGCAAGGGCGGGGATGACCTCTTCTTCAATAATCTCCAGGTAATCCCAATCGCCGCTCCGGGGAGGAAAAGGAAAGTTCAGCGTATAGCCCACGCCGGCCCCCACGCCCCTCTCCTTACTGCTGCCGGTGCCGGGATAACAATGGGCCGGATCTTCGTGCAGGGAGATGTACATGACCGTGGGGTCATCCTCAAAAATGTGCTGCGTGCCGTTGCCGTGATGGACATCCCAATCAACGATGGCTATCCGGGCCAGACCATGACGCTCCTGGAGATACCGGGCGCCGATGGCTATATTATTGAAAAAACAAAAACCCATGGCCTGAGCCCGTTCGGCGTGATGCCCCGGCGGCCGCACCGCACAGAAGGCGTTGGTGATCTCCCCCTTCATCATGGCATCACAGGCCACCAAGACCCCGCCCACGGCCAGACGGGCGATGGCGAAACTCTCGGCGCAAATCCCGTTATCCGGCGATTGAAATATGGTATACTGTTTCTCGCAGGCCTGTCGGAAACGCTCCACATATTCGGCATCATGAACGCGGGTGATCCATTCCAGCGGCGCCTCCACCGGGTGGAGCCAGTGCAGTTCGTTTATTAAGCCCGAAAGCATGACCCGGCGCTGAATGGCCCGGAGGCGGTCCGGACGCTCGGGATGCCAGGACCCGGGATCATGGCGCAAGTAGCGCTCATCATAGACATACCCAGTGGTGATCTGCATGAAAGACGGCATCCTTTGCTGCGGGAGAGATTACCTAACAGATTATCCCGGAGTTTTGCCCCTGTAAAGCAGAAAAGGATATCCTCCCGGCCGGCCCCGGCCACGACACCGGCGCAACCTAAATCTCAGGCTGAGGATGGTTAAACTCTTTTCAAGGCAAGCAAGAATGGGATAAAATTAACTGTTACTACGTTTGGATAATTTTTTCAAGAAAGGATATGGGCCAAGCCAATGTATACCCTGGTATTAGTGCGTCACGGCGAGAGTATCTGGAACAAGGAAAACAAATTTGCCGGTTGGACCGATGTCGGGTTGTCTGCCAAGGGGGTGGAGGAGGCCCAGGAGGCGGGACGTTACCTGAAAAAGGAAGGTTATCGGTTCGACGTCGCCTTCACCTCGGTGCTCTCCCGGGCCATCAAAACCCTGTGGCTGATCCTGGAAGAAATGGACCTGATGTGGATTCCCATCCACAATAGCTGGCGTCTGAATGAGAGGCATTATGGGGCCTTGCAGGGGCTGAACAAAGCAGAGACCGTCGCCAAATTCGGCATGGAACAGACGCAGATCTGGCGGCGCAGTTACGATGTCCCCCCGCCGCCGCTGACCAAAGACGATCCTCGCTGGCCAGGATTCGATCCTCGCTATGCTGATCTCAAGCCCGAAGAGCTCCCCCTCACCGAATGCCTCAAGGACACCGTGGCCCGCTTCCTGCCCCTCTGGCACGAAACCATTGCCCCCACCGTCAAGGCCGGCAAACGGGTGCTCATTGCCGCACACGGCAACAGCCTGCGGGCCCTGGTAAAATACCTTGATAATATCTCCGATCAGGATATCGTCAGCCGCAACATCCCCACCGGTATTCCCTTGGTCTATGAACTGGACGGCGATCTCAAACCCATCCGCAATTTTTATCTGGGGGACCCGGCCCAGGTCCAGGCCGCGATTCAGGCCGTGGCCGACCAATTGAAGAAAAAATAAATCCATTCCCAGAACCATTAACTAAAAAAGGCTGGTTGTGCAACCAGCCTTTTTTGCTACCGGAAAATAAGGAAAATTATTGCGGGGTAGCAGCCTTTTTGGTCTTCTTCGACTTTTTGGTTTTCTTGGTTGTTTTCGCTTTCTTGGTCTTTTTGGGGGTTGCCTGGGCCGCGCCAACGGCCGGTTGTTCCTCCGGCATGGCTTGCTGAGCCAACACCGGGCTCATGGTGCCGGCGGCGAAACACAATGCCATAAGTAATGATGCCAACTTCTTCAATGCCTGCTACCTCCTCGGGGGCGATAAAAGCGGGCCGTATCAGGCCCAATAAGAGGGATCATAACTCTTTCTTTTTCCACGTCAACTGGAAAAATGAAAGAAATCCAAAATATTTTTAACTTGCGTTAATGACTGCCATTTCACCGATGCAAGCTCAGAATCCGGGCTTTCTGCCCCGACCGGAGGGGGAGAAGGCTCTGACAAACTTTCTGAGTGGTCCTGGGCGAAGGGTCAGCAGGTCAGAATAAAGCCGGCGCTCACTTCTCATCGAGTTTGTGGACGCCTTGCCAGCCGGGCGCGGGAGGCTGGGACCGGTAGGTTTGCAGGCGCTGCTGCAGGCACAGGGAGGGCGGGTCTCCCGGGTTTTGGGCCAGAACCTCGTGAAACAGGCTGTCCGCTTGTTCCCAGTTTCCCTGCCGATAGGCCCGGAGAGCGGCGGCAAAGGTATCCAGCCAGGGAAAGTGGGAACGGTCTTGCTGACGGCCCAGGAGTTCATAGACGGCCACCGGCTGCAGACGGCCTTTGACCTGGACCAGATCCACTTCCCGACAGAGAAATTCCGTCTGCACCCGGGCATAGGTGGCGTCACTGATAAGGATTTTCGTGCCGTAAATCTTATTGACCCCCTCGAGGCGGGAAGCCAGGTTGACGGTATCGCCCATGACCGTGTAATTGAACCTTTCCCGGGAACCGACATTGCCGACAATGGCCGGACCGCTGTGCAGGCCGATCCTGACCTCCAAGAGCGGCAGGTGTCGTTCCTGCCAGGCTTTCTGGAGGGGGTGGAGGGCCTGGCGCATGGCCAAAGCCGCCTCACAGGCCCAAGAGGCATGGTTGGGGAGGCTGAGTGGCGCCCCCCAAAAGGCCATGATGGCGTCGCCGATGTATTTATCCAGGGTGCCCCGGCGTTCCAGGATAATGTCCGTCATTGTGGTGAAGTATTCGTTGAGAAGCAGGATCAGCCGCTCCGGCGCCAGCCCCTCCGAAATGCCTGTAAAACCGGCCAGATCAGCAAAGAGGACGGTGAGTTCAACCTCCTCCCCGCCCAGACGCAGCCGCTCCGGCTGCGAGGAAATAATCTCCACCAGGGAACTGGACACATAGCGGGAAAAGGCCTGGCGCAGCCAACGCTTGTCGCTGGCCGCCTGCGCATAATGGCCCAGGGCATTGCCGCCGTATACCAGGACCAGCCCCCCGACCAGTAAAACCGGGGGCAGCCAGAGGTGCTGGTGCCAGAAAAGATAAAGGGCGCTGCCAAAGATCAGGCCGCTGCTCAGGCCCAGAACCACGAGGCCGGAGAGCGGACTCAAACGGCTGAAACCATAAGCGGCGAGCAGAAACAGGAAAAGGTATAAGATAACCCGTTGGCTATCCGGGAGGCTGCGCCCGACGCGGTTCTGCAGGAGGGTGTTGATAATATGCCCCTGAATTTCCACCCCGGCCGTGGCCTGACCGTCCAGGGAGAAGAACGGGGTGTAAAACATGTCGGCCTGACCTTGAGGCGTCACATTGGCCTCCAGCATCCGGCCGACCAGCACAATTTTGCCTTGAATCCAGGAGGGCGGCACCGGGTGGTCGGGATCGATGATCTGATAGTAGGAAACGGTATTCAGGCTGTGGGCCGGCCCGGCGAAGTTAATGAGACCGGAAAATACAAGGGGGATATCCAGTTCCGGTTTGAACAGACGGGCCGCTACCAGCGCCAAGGTGTCATGGCCTGCCAGGGAGGTATGGAATCGACGCACAACGCCATCGGGGTCCGGGGTTACCAGGGCCAAGCCCACCCCTTTGGCTGCGTCGGCGAATTCCGGCACCGGGGTAACCAAAATCTGCCGCCGAAATCGCGGCCCTTCGGCCACCTCGATGGTCGCGGCCAGGACCACATTCCCGGCAGCCCGCAGGGCCTCGGCAAACTCCCGGTCTTCCTCGGGCGTGCTGGGTTCGGCGAAGACAATATCAAACACCACTACCCTGGCCCCCGCGGCTTTGAGGCGGTGCACCAGCCTGGCATGCCAACGGCGCGGCCAGGGCCAGGGGCGGCGGAGCTCCTGGAATGAGGGTTCGTCAATCCCCACCACCAGAATGTCATCTGCGGCGGGCTGGGCAGGACGCCACTGATAGCAGAAATCCAGGGCCCGGTTTTCCAAAAATTTCCCCAATGGCAGGAAACTCAAGGGGGCCATCAGCCAGAAGGCCAACAGGCCCAGAATCAGGCCCCGCAGCCAGGGGTTATGAAAGGCTTTAGAAAAAGAGAGCAAGCCTGAACAGAAGCCTCCGCCTCGGGAAGAAGCCTTCCAGGGCTACCGGCTCGCGCACGTAATAGAACCGGCGGTCAAAGATGTTATTGACTTCCAGGCTGATCAAACCCCGCTTGTGGGGCAGGGCCTTGCCCACCGAGATATCCGCCAGCCAGAAGCTGTGATCTCCTCGGCCCATGATATCCTGATAGATCAGGTAATTGCGGACGAATCCCTGCCAGCCCCGGGGATGCAGATAGGAAAGGGTGAAGCCGGCGTCCACCTCCGAAAAGTCCCTCTGGGACGGGTCAAAGGCGTTGAAACTGGGATCAACTTTCTTCAGGATGGCGCCGAAGGCCAACCCCCAGGACGGGCTGAGGATGTGATTGACGCTGAGGCTGGCCAAATACCGTTTCCAGCCCCAGTAGACGCGCTGCTCCAGGATGGTGCCGCCGGCCCCGAAAAATGGCTCATACACCGGGTTGTCGATGCGGTTGGCGTTGAACTGCAGCACCGTAAAGGTCCGGGGCGTCCACTGGGCCTCCCAGGCCGCGCCGATCTCCCGCGTCAAACCGCCTTCGTCTATGTTGATGAGCCAGGGGAACCCGGCCACTTGCGGCGGCACCAAGGAGGGGGTGGTGAAATAGTGGGTGTTGAGGTTGCGCTGCACCAGGAAGCGAAACGTATGATCGGCATTGGCAAAGTAATTCAGCCCCAGACGGAAGTTCCACAGGGAATTGGAGACCGGCCGGGCAAAACCATAACGGGAATTTTTTGCATAATCCTTGAATACCCCGGCTTCGATCAGGAACTGGGGATGCACGGCCCAATAATCCAGGAGATAAAAACTATAGGACCGTTCCGGCGGGCGATAATCCTCGACCGTGATCTCGTCCAAAAACGGCAGGGGTATACCAAAGACAGACCAGTAATAGGCCGTTTCCCGGCGATATTTCAGGTGGCCGGAGAAATAATCGAAGCCCGCCATCAAGGTATGATTCCCCCAGACAAGTTGTTGCTGGGCCTGGATATTGAAAAATTCCCGGGGGAGGCGGCGACTGGTGTAAACGTCCTGATGAAATAACACGCCAGGGAATATGGTGGGAAATAATTCATACTGAAAATGTTGATAATTTCTGGAATTACTTTTTTCGTTCTTATAGGTGAGATAGGAAAGAAAGGTTGCATTCGGACTAAAACGGTGGACATAGCCTAATTCATAGGTTTTGCCATGGTAATATTGCCGGAAATACGCCGCTGGCTGATAGTCGGCATCAGTGAGGTTGCCCGTATCCCCTGCTTCTGCATCATAATACGTAAACCCGGCCAACAAGGAGTTTTTGACGGTGGGCTCATATTTCACGGAATTAATGGAGGAATAGTTCCGGCCGCCGCCGTTTTTTTGCCGAAAACCCTGGTTTTCGTTATAAAAACCGGCAACATCGAAAGCCAGACCCGGCCGGCCGCCGTAGGCTTCGATAAAATTTTCGGTGACGGCATTCCGGTTCGGCCAACAGCCGATACTGCCTTGGGTGAGCACCCGGAAATAGGGCATTTCGTACATGGGGGTGTAATCAATGGTTGATTGCCCGATGAGCCCCTGGCTATAACTGTTTTCGTTGGCCGGCGACAACAGCCGGTACAGCAACAGGGCCGAGATCCCGGAGCCCAAGCGGTTGCGGGAAGCCCCGAAGGCACTGCTCAAAAACAGATAGGCCGAGGCGTTGGTGGGATCTTTTTGCACTGAAGTCACGGCCTTGCGATAAGCCCATTCTCCCAGATTCAGCTGCAGGAAGGACTTGGCCAGGTTGAAGTTGCGCACCGCCAGGTCACGGTTCAGGGCCAGACGGGTGCGAAAGACCGCCCGGTTGTCATTGAGGGCAATGGAACGATTGATCTCCTGGATGGCTTCGCCGGGGCGGTTCAGGTCGGTGAGGGCGATGCCTTTGTAGAGGTACGGGGTGGGATCCCTGGGGTCCAGGGTTTTGGCATAGTCATAGACTTCCATGGCTTTGTCAAAGGCCCGGACCTGATAGAGGGCCTTGCCCAATTCGGCTTGATACAGCGAAATGCGGGGCTCCAGGAGGGTGGCCAAAAGGATCTCGGCCAGCCCCTGGGACATCTGGCGGTAGCGAAAAGCCACGATTCCCAGACCGAGATGGGGTTCTCCCAAGCCGGGGCTCAACTCCACCGCCCGCTGCCAGAGGCGCCGGGCCCCGTCAAAATCCCGGAAGGCCAGGCGCACGAAGCCGGCCATCGACAGGACTTCGCCATTTTCGGGAGCAAGCTGCCGGGCTCGGGCCACCGCCCGCTGGGCCCGGTCCAGATAATCAGATCCCAGCCAGATCTTGGCCAGATAAATATACGCGTCCACAAAATTGGGATCAAGCTCCAGCGCCTTCTGGAAATGCCGGACCGCAGCCGGCAGGTCGAAAAAGGCGATCTTGACCAACCCCTGGCTGAGCCAAGCCTGGGGCGAGTGTGGGGCCGCCGCCACCAGTTCTGCGGCCAGGGTCCGGGCCTGGTCTTTGCGGTTTTGCACCAGATAGATCTGCACCAGCAGGGCTCGCGGCAGAACAAAGCCGGTGGCCCGCGCCTGGGCCGCCTCCAGAAGACGCT
>CALGOE010000030.1 GCA_937958145.1 uncultured Desulfobacca sp. | reverse complement strand
GCAGAGAGCATAATTTCTTGGTCTCCTGCGCATGCCAGGGCTTGCTGGCCCCTGAAACCTTCCTGGGCCGCAGCCGCCGTTCGGTCTCAAGCGGCAGTCAAAGCTCAATCACCGCCATCGGTAATGTTGTGCAAAGCCGCAAAGGGTTCCCGTCGATCCAGAAACATCAGGGTGCGCAGGGGATCGGCCGCAGCCATGGCCAGGAAATTGTGCGTCCGCGCCTCCCGGGTGGCGCTGGCGATATTTTTGAAGATGGCATATTGAATGGCCGGTCTGGTAAGGTCAACCACCAGGGTGGAACCGCCGCGAAACACGGCCTGGCTCCCTGGCACCGGCTGGCGGAATGGCCGCGCCTGGGTCAGGGCCACCATGACTTGGGGCAGGTAGCTGCCATTGGGGCCGACCCGCAGGGACCGCCGCAGTTCATGGACCTCGATGGGCAGATCCGGGGCCAGGCCGAATTTTTCGCCCAAAAACCGGCGTTCCTGCTCATCGGTAATGCCCTGCAGCATCTCAAGAATGGGCCGGTGCAAACTCTGCCGATACCGCCGCGTCGTTTTAAAGAGGGTTTCTCTGTTCTCCAGGTAAAAACAGGCATCAGCAAAACGCTTCAATTGCGTCACTATCCGGCGAAAATGGTTTTGGGCCGCTCGGGGGAGGGCCCCGATGTCAACGCCCCGCCACCGCAGGGTCTCCACCGACATGGGGGCCGCAGCCTCCGGATCGGTCTGGTACGGCACTATCCCGCGTTTCCGGAAGGCCTCAATAAAGGCCAGCCGGTAATTATAGGGGTCATCGCTGACCAGATCAAGGTCTGCGGTAATAATCCCGCGCAGATATTCATAAAAGGTGATATCCACCGGCGGCAGGTAATCCAGCGCCCGCAGGCACATGTTGAGGACATGGCCGGCGGTCTTGGCCGCCTCCGCGGCCAGGCGGTCCACCAGATCAGGGTGAATGGCGCCGCCGGCCAGGACGCCGCTGCCGCCGGTGCTCAGCCGCAGCAGGTCCGCAGTGCGGGTTTGGTAGATGGTCAAAAAGGCGTCAAAGACTGCCGCCACCAGGATGGCGCCCCGGCGGTGCGGCGCCAGAATCGTTTGATAATCCAAAGGGTTGGGACGCAGGCGGGTCCATGCCCCCTGCTCATCCAGACTGCCGATGGCTTCCCGCAGGGCCCCCCGCCGGCCAATGGCCCGGCCGAACTGCACGGCCAGGCTGCCGAGCATGGTTTCTGCCTCCAGATTGCCCCGGCTGCGCCGGATTTCATGGGCCAGAATCTCCGGGATGGTGAAATGCTGCATGAGGGCGACGATGTCAGCCAAGGCCTCGTGAAAGGCCAAGACGTCAGGGTTGGTGGCCTCCCGGAAGCGCCGCTGCATGCCGTCCAGAATGGCATGGGTGGTCTCATGGACAATGATATCATGGGACAGACAGGAAAAAATCCGTTGGCCCGGGACATGAAACTCCAGATCAGCGGCCGTGGCCGCAAAATAGCCGAACTTCAAGGCCACGTCTTGGGGGCTGTAGTAGGCATTGGCCTGACGAAAGGCATGGGGATAGATCCGCAGGCGCGGCGTAAATAAACTGTCGTCCGCTTCATCCGCCGGATTGGTGCCATGCCGCCAGATTACCGGCCGCCCCAGAGCCCGCTCAAAATGTTCAATGGTCTTCATGACCACGGCATAGACCATCTGTTGATGGAAGGCCGGATTGCCTTCTGAGGGAGGGCAGCCGTCCTGGGCCAACAGATCAGGGTCATCAAGGTCCACAGCAGGATACGTCACGGTGGTGGCCTCATCCAGCCTCTCTTCATCAATGACTTCCACATATTCCCCCCTGGGTCCGGGCGCCAAGTCCTCCCAGCGGACTTTCAGCACGGCCTCGCTGATGGGCGCAGTGGCAAAACGGGTGGCAAAACTGGGGTCAATGGCATAGATGCCCAAGCGCCGGGAGGTCGGTTTGGCCGCCTTGGCTACTTCGGTAAAGGCCGGTTGCGGCGCTGCTGCAGCCGGAAAGACCGCCCCCGGTACCGGGGCTTTGAATACAGTGGCATACCGGTCCAGGAGATGGCGGCGCAGGGCTTGAGAAATCCCGGCGTCAGCCAAAAGGATTGCCATGGCCTGGCGCAGGGTCGGCAAGGGCACCTCGGCCTCGGGTTCCGGGACCAACTGCTGCAGTTCGGGGCAGAGAAACCAGCGCTGGGTCAGCTCCAGGTTGAACAACCGCTCCCGCAAGGGTTCCTCGGTAATCCCCAGACCGGTGAGCACCCGCCAGAAGGCAAAGGAATCCCGGTCCGCCGGGGTCTTGGGCAGATTCAGGACCGGCCCCACAGCCAGGGCCTTTTTTGCCTGGAGGATGCCGCTGCCCAAATAAGTGGGGTCGCCGCTGCGGGCCGAGGTAAACAGGGCGTGCCGGACGGCCTCCACCCGGCGCCAGTCCCGGGGGAGAATGCTCTTGTACTTTTCATACCACAGGGCCACCGCCGCAGCGATCTGAGGCGTGGCGGCGGAAGTGCCCTGGCCGTCCAGATCAACGAGATGGGGGCAGCCAAACCGGGGCCAGGGGATATTGGGCGTAAACGCCGCCAAGGCCGAGACCATGATGTGCTGCGGGCCGAAGTTCCCTTGCAGCACATAAGGAGCCAGGCCATAATAGGGCTGATAATTGCCCATGGCACCACAGGCGGCGATGGTGCGGCGATACCGGGCCGGATAAACCACGTGGCGGGTGGGCAAACCGCCGTAGTTATTCCCTGCCGCCGCCACGATACAGAGGCCGGCCTCATAGGCGTCGTTAATGACTTCATTCCAGGCCGCCGAAGGCAGCCCCCCCATGCTCAGGGTAACCACATCGGCCCTGATCTGCAGAGAATACCGTAAAGCCTGGGCCAACACGCTGGTATAAAAGAGGATGACCCGGTTGGCAATGCGCAAGGGGACGACGTCGGCTTCGGGGGCGCCGCCCAGAGTGAGGTTGCCGAGCTGCGCCACGGCCCCTCCGGCCAGAATGCCGATGGTGCCGGTGCCATGCCCGGAATTATCCAAAATCCCTGAATAATCTTTATCCTGAGCGCTCTTGGGGTTATCGTCGCCATCCACGAAATTGCGTTCCAGATCCTGGCGCACCCGCGCCGGGCGGGCCTCATGGCTGCGATCATAACCGGTGTCGATGTGCGCAATCAGGGTGCGGGGCGCCTGAAACGGACCCACCTCCTCCCGGGCCGACTTTAATTGTGAGAAATCATCGCCCAGATGCCAGGCCGTCCCCGGCACCACAACCCGCCCGCCTTTGCTGGACTGCGGTTCCGGCTGGACGCAATCGGTGTCGACAGCCAGGGGTGCCAGGGCTTCCCGCGCAGCCACATCCCGATAAATCCCTTGCGCCAGATCCGGTTCAATAAAAAGGATGTCGTCGGGGGCCAGACCCAGTTGCCGGGCCACCTGACTATGGGCCAGGTCCCAGGGGGTGGGGCCGCCGTCGGGCAGGTCCGCCAGGAACCAGGCCGGGGTGGTGGTCAGACCCAGCTCCGAGGCCGGCACAATGCCCTCATACAGGGGACGAAGGTTGGCGACGGCCGGGACTGCCGCCAGGGAGGCGGCCGGACGGAGTTTGATGAGAAGACGTCGGGGATCGGACATGGCTGCTCCTTGACCGTGGCCACGGTCTCTCTGCCGGCGGCCGGAAGGTGGGATGCCGCAGTTAAGGTTCGACGCTTTGGAACAAAGTTAAAAAATCATACCATAAAATCCGGGCAGGCAGAAACAACAAAGACGCAGTCAGGTCGGCACCAAGGCATAATGGGCTCGGCCATGAAGCCTGCGGCCGGGAAGAACAGGGAAGGGTGCAGCAGAAACTTCGGGCCAAGGCGGCCACGTCAAAGGCCGGAGTTGCCTCCGGCCCGGTGCTGTCATGGCAATGAAAAGTCTTGAAATCAGCCGACGACCTCCCAATTCGCCTCAAAGGTGTTGTCATACAGGGTATACGTATAGCCCAACATTTTACCCACGCCGGGCGGGGTGCCTTCCTGGATCTTCCAATAGGAAAGGTAAACGGACGGAATCATGCGAGGTTCCCCGGTTTCGGGGTCGGGATCAATATTATTCCACGTCTCCCGTTTTTCCATAACCCGCCACAAGGTGCCATATTTTTTGTTGCGCACCGTCTGCCCCACATTGGGCAAGCCCTTCTTGGCCATAATTTCTTCGTATTCTTTCATGTCCGCCTCCTGGGAATCCTGTGAATACGTCTTGGGTGAAAGAAGTTTCCGACCATGGCCATACACCTTATTGCTTTCTAAAGGTATTGTAATCTCTTCCCTCCCTAATGTAAAGTTGCGTGAATTTTTTCTCTCAAGGAAAGTAAGGCACTTTCAGCCCGAATAATCTCTGCGAGCCGCTGGTCCAGTTCACCCAGGCGCTGGCTGACCGCCTGGCTGCTGCTCTGCTTCTGGGCCAAGGCCCGCTCCAGGGCCTGTTGGATGCCGGCAGTGGTGTCGTCGATCTTGGCCAGCCAGTTCTGCCGGAAGTCCCGGGCCAATTCGGTCAACCGGGTCTGGAAATCGTAGCGCAGCCGGCCGCAATGCTTATCCACCAGCTCATCGACATTTTCCAGGAGCTTTTTCAGGAGCAGACCCTTGGTCAAGGCCCGGGGCAAAAGATTGGTGATGGTCATCTGGATGATTTCCAAACCCACGGGGTCCTCTTTAAACTTGAACCAAAATTGACTTTTCTGCATCATCTCTGCTTCACCGCCGAAGCCCCGCAGAGAAAAATCAAAGATGCGGGCCGTCAGTTGCGTCAAGCGCTCCAGAATGGCGTTGATGCGATCGGCGAACTCCTGGTGAATGTCGGCCAGTTTCTGCACCACCTTCTCGATTTCCTGGCGCCGCCAGAGGGTAAAGACATCCCGCAAGGCCCCGAAGAGATACTGCTCCATCTCATGGCGCAGGTCGCCGGCCGCCTGGGCTTTGGCCTGGAAGGTGATCTGGACGTCATGATGCAGCCGCGCCAGGGTGTCTTTTTTGAACCCGGCCAGGTCCGCGTTGATCTCCGCCAGCAACCCCTTGAGCCGGCCGTCCAACAGGAGCAGGGACATCTCCCGCTCCTTCACCAATCCCTGCAATTCACTGTTAAATTGCCGAATCTTGGTTTCCAGTTCCTGCAGGGAGAGACTGCCGGCCTGGCGTTCCACCTTGAGGGCCAGGGTGGAATCGGTCAGGGCCTTGAGGGCCCCGTGCAGGCAGGAGAGAAGCAGGACGCGACCTTTTTCCGCATAGAGAAAGTCCCGCAGGTGCTGTTCGAATTGGGGCAATTGGCTGCCCGCCAAAAGCTCCGGACGCTGCTGTTCCTTCCCGTCCAGGGCCAGTTTGGCACTCAGGGGAAAAATCTGCAGACTGTTCGTGGCCAGACTATCCATGAGGACTTTTTTGGTGAAATCCAGGGCCTCCTGCCGTTCGGCCTCCGCCACATAATCAATTTTGTTCAAAACGAAAAAGAGTTTATTGACATACTCCCGGATATCTCGCAAGAACTCATCCTCACCGGCCGACAAAGGCGGGTCCACAGTGACCACAAAGATGGCCGCATCCACATGGGGCAGGTAATTATAGGCCACCTCGGTATTATGGCTGTACACCGACCCGACGCCGGGGGTATCGATGATGCGCACCCCGTCTTTGAGATAATCCGAGGGATAGGCGATCACCACTTCCCAGACCCCTTTCTGATTGCGGGGGTTCCCTCTTTCAGTAATATAATCGGCTAGTTGTTCCCGGCCGATCTCCTGCCGTTGACCGTTTTGAAAAAGAACCTCGATTTTCAGCTGCTCGCCGTACTCAATGATGGTTACTACCGACGTCAACGGCACGACCGCAGTGGGCAGGAGCGGTTCGCCCAGCAGGGCATTGATCAAAGTGCTCTTGCCCCGCTTAAAGGCCCCGAGCATGACCAGATTAAAACGATTCTGCTGCAGTTTGGTCAACAGGGAGGATAGATAAGACTGATTTAAATCAGGGCAGCGCTGCAGAATTTCCAGTTGCCGCGCTAATTCGTGCTGAAGCTGTTGATACAATGGCATACCCCTCACCCCGGTGCAAAAAAAAACTCCTGCCCTTCGGGGGCAGAAGTCATCATCCCCGCCGCGACCACGCCGGGGCAATTACGGTGGACCTCATCACCATTATTTTTTCTTTTATAGTACTTCCCTCCCCCCTCCAAGTCAACTAAAATCCAGGTAAGATCTCAGGAGAAAAAACTTGCCTTTTCCAAAGGGCCTGATCATAATGAAAGGGAACCTGGAGGCGATGAAGTCCGCCCTGAACCGCCTGCACCGACGGGCTGATGACTTCTACTGATCCCTAAAATTTCAGTAGAAGTTTTTTTTTGCTGGGATTATGCTCGTGGCTGGACTAAACTGCTGGTGTCATACTTTCCTGGCCTTTGCGGCAGCTCCGGGATATGCCCCCGGGCTGTATAATGTTAATGCCATGGTACCTCTGCCATTCCGCCGCCCTTTGCCAAACCGACGATCCTGGCGCCAGCGCCTCAAACTATCCGGTCCGGCGACTCTTCTCCGTTCTCTCCGACCACGTCTGTTCTCTACCGATGGATGGACCATGAAAATTCTTTTGGTGATGCTGGGGGGCAGCTTGGGGGCGCTGTCACGCTACGGCGTCTCCCTGCTGGCCGTCCAACTTTTCGGGACTCGCTTTCCCTGGGGCACACTCATTGTCAATCTTGTCGGCTGTTTTTTCATCGGCCTGGCCTTTGCGCTGGGCGAAAGGGGTTTAAGCATCATGAACCCCTCCATGCGCCTTTTTTTTATGACCGGCTATTTGGGAGCCTTGACCACCTTTTCCACCTATGGCCTGGAGACCATGAATGCTTTGCGCAGCGGCCGCTACCTGGTGACCACGGCCAATATCCTGGCCAATAATGTCATCGGCTCAGCCTTGGTGATCCTGGGCCTGATCGTCGGGCGACTGCGGTGACATTAAGGGAAAAGGGAGGAGGGAAGAGGGCATGGGCACAAGGAAATATCGAGATTTATTGAGCTTAATCTCTGACCCTTGACCTTTGGCCTCTCCTCGGTTCACGACCCAGAGGGTGCAATGCAACCATATAACATCATCGACATCTTCACTTCCGAGGAGGCCCGTTGGCAGGGGCAGCTCCTGTCCCAGGCGGTGGGAGAGTACATCCACGATCTAAAAATCCCGGCCCGCCTTCTGGTGGTGCGTGGCGTGGCGGGAGTGTACGAAAGCGGTGAGATCAGCACGCCGGGGCTCGAGGTCCTGGGTTATAATATGCCCGTCTGGATCAGGATTATCCTGCCGGCCGCCGAGGCTGACAGGGTCGCGGCCACCTTGGCCAAGATGGTCACCGACGGCATTGTGGCCAGGCAGGACTTGCAGGTGGTGTCGCACCGCACCAAAGGCAAGCTCCTGCCCAAACATGTGCGGGTGCGGGAGATCATGAACCCGGAGCCGAAAAAAGTGACCCTCACCACGCCCGTCAGTGAAGTGGCCCGCCTCCTGTTATCCTCCACCTTCACCGGCCTGCCGGTGGTGGATGAGGACAATCGGCCGGTGGGGGTGATCTCCCAGACCGACTTGATTTACAAAGCCGGTCTGCCCATGCGCCTGGGGTTGCTGGCCGCGGCCGAGGATGCCAAAATTGAGGCCGTGTTGGCAGCCATGGCCACCAAGCCGGCCAGAGAGGTCATGACCACGCCGCCGGTTATAATCCCCCAAGAGGAGCTGGTGACCGCGGCCGTTGAACTCATGCTCCAGAAAGGGGTGAAACGCCTGCCGGTGGTGGACGATCAGGGCCGGCTGGTGGGCAATATCTCCCGGGTGGACATCTTCCACTCCATCCTGCGGGAATGCCCGGACTGGCAGGCCTTTCAGAAGCAGGAGATCAACGTGGAACATCTCAGCACCGTCGCTGACATCATGCGCCGGGATATCGTCACCGTCCGGCCCGAAACGCCGGTGGCGGACCTCATCCGGATCATTGACACCAATGACATCCAGAGGATCTGTGTGGTGGATGAGCACGGCGTCTTCCTCGGTTTGATCTCCGATAAAGACCTGTTGGCGGCCTTTGCCGACCGCCATCCGGGCATCTGGGATTATTTTGTCAGCAAGCTGCCGTTTGCCGAAAAGCGCCGTCGCGATAAGCAGTTACAGCGTTACCTGGAGGTGCTGAGCGCCGGCGACATCATGAACACCCAGATTGTCACCGTAACGGCAGACACCCCCATTCAGGCGGCCATCCAGATCATGTTGGACGGCGCCTTCAAGCGTCTGCCGGTGGTGGATGGCCAGGGCAGATTGCAAGGCATGGTCAGTCGGGAGGCCTTGCTGCGGGCCGGCTATGCCTCCTTGTCTCTCCGTCCGGAGAGAACGACAACTTCTCCTGAACAATAACCTGAGAGTGGCTGCGGAACTGGCGTAGAGGAGGGGCCCATGGAACAGATGTGGTTTACCGCGGCAAGTTGGATCGGTCTGGCGCTGGTGGCCAGCCTCATTTCCATCCGCACCGGCGTTTCCGTCGCTTTGGTGGAAATCTTTTTGGGGGTGATCGGCGGCAATTTTTTGGGGTTTCAGCCCAACGAATGGATCAACGTCCTGGCCGCCTTCGGCTCCATGATGCTCACCTTTCTGGCCGGCGCCGAGATTGACCCGGACTCCCTGCGGAAACACTTAAAGCCCAGCCTGGTGATCGGCGGCGTCTCTTTTCTCTTCCCTTTTTTGGGGGCTATGGCCTTTAGTTATTGGGTCACCGACTGGGATCTGCGCGCCTCCCAGATCTCTGGCATCGCCCTGTCCACCACGTCGGTGGCCGTGGTCTATGCCGTCATGGTGGAGACCCGCCTCAATGAAACAGACCTGGGCAAACTCATCCTGGCAGCCTGTTTCGTCACTGACTTGGGCACCGTTCTGGCCCTGGGGATCCTGTTCGCCCGCTACGACCGCTGGATGATCGTCTTTGTGGTGGTCACCGGTCTGGCCCTGTGGCTGCTGCCCCGTTTCAGCCGCTATATGTTCACCAAATACGGCGGCCGGGTGAGCGAACCGGAGGTCAAGTTTATCTTCCTGGTCCTGTGCTTCCTCGGCGCCCTGGCCGTCACGGCCAGCAGCGAGGCGGTGCTGCCGGCCTATCTCTTCGGCCTGGTGGTGGCCGGCGTCTTTGTCCGGGACAAGGTCCTGCTGCACCGCATGCGCACCATTACCTTTACCCTGCTTACCCCCTTCTTTTTCATCAAGGCCGGGGCGTTGATCTCCATTCCCGCCCTGATCACCGGTTTCAATCTCATTCTCATCCTCCTGGGCGTGAAGATGGCTGCCAAAATCATCGGCGTCTGGCCATTAACCAGATATTACGGCATGACCCTCCGGGAGGGGAATTATGTCACCTTGCTCATGGCCACTGGTTTGACCTTTGGCAGCATCTCCGCCCTCTTCGGCCTCACCAATAACATCATCAACCAGGCCCAATATTCGGTGCTCGTGACCACCGTCATTGCCTCGGCCGTGGTACCCACGTTCATCGCCACCACCTGGTTCACCCCCAAACGGCCGTTTGTCGAGGAACCGGTGGTCTACGGGACGATGGAGCATTTTCTCCATCATCCCGAGGAGGCGTAAAGACCGGAGTCAGTGGCCAGTGAGAGGAAAAGGTATGGCAAAGTTTGCTTGGAAGGCGTTGGGCGAAAAAATTCAATAAATTATCATCGTTGTTCTCTCGCTCTCGGTGAGGCACAAAAGCATCGCCTTTTAAAAGATATGGCAACCAGCAGGAGGTGGCTATGTTTAAGAAACTTCTCATCGCCTATGACGGCTCCGAGGGAGCCCAAAAGGCCCTGGCCGCCGGCATCAGTCTGGCCAGGATCCATCAGGCCGAACTCTGGGCGGTGACCGTCCAGGAGCGGCTGCCCCGCTATGGCGGCACCATCGATGAAATTGATGAAGAAAAGAAGTTTCTCGATGAAAGATTCGAGAAGATTGCCGCCGAAGTGCGGGACCAGGCCCAGGCCGCGGGCCTGGAGATCAAATTATTACGGCCTTTTGGTCATCCGGCCCAGACCATCGTGGAGGTGGCCAAGGAAGGCAACTATGATCTCATCCTGGTGGGCCACAGCGGCGTCTCCGGCGTCTGGGCCGCCTTTTTGGGCACCACCGCCGAGAAGGTCAGCCGCCACGCCCCCTGCAGCGTTCTCATCGTCCGCTAGCCAAAGAATAATTCCATGAACCAAGACGAGCCAACGGCTGCGGCCGGAAAAAATCTGCCGCCACCCTCAGCCATCAAATTTGTTATCCTCCTGGGGGTGGTCAGCCTGCTCAGTGACATGACCTACGAAGGGGCCCGCAGCATCAATGGGCCCTTTCTGGCCCAATTAGGGGCCGGGGCCGCGTTGGTGGCCACGGTGGCCGGGCTGGGGGAACTCATCGGCTATGCCCTGCGCCTCCTCTCCGGTCTGGTCACTGACCAGACCAAGCGCTACTGGGCCATCACCCTCATCGGCTACTGCCTCAACCTCTTTGCCGTGCCCCTCCTGGCCCTGGCCGGACGCTGGGAAATCGCCGTCGGCCTGATGCTGACGGAGCGCCTGGGCAAGGCCATTCGCAACCCCGCCCGGGACGCCATGCTTTCCCACGCCGCCTTTACCGTGGGCCGGGGGTGGGGTTTCGGTCTGCACGAGGCCATGGATCAACTGGGGGCCTTTATCGGTCCCCTGGCCGTGGCCGCCGTCCTGTATTTCAAGGCCGCCGGCGGCTATCCCATGGCCTATGCGCTTTTGCTCCTGCCGGCCCTGGCGGCCATAGCCACCCTGCTGTGGGCCAGATTTTTGTATCCCAGACCGGAACGCCTGGAGGTCAAGGTCCTTACCGTGGAGCCGGAGGGCCTGACCCGGCCGTTCTGGCTTTACGTCATCGCCGTGGCCCTGCTGGGAGCCGGTTTTGCCGATTTCCCCCTCATTGCCTATCATTTTAAACAGGCCCAGGTCATGCCCGAGGTCTGGATACCATTGGCCTATGCAGTGGCCATGGGCACTGATGCCCTGGCCGCCCTGGCCCTGGGGTACACCTACGATCGCTTCGGCGTCATCGTCATGGTGGCCGCCACCCTCCTCTCGGCCCTCTTCGCCCCCCTGGTCTTCCTGGGGGGCTGGGGCTGGGCCATCGCTGGCATGGTCCTGTGGGGCATCGGTATGGGCGCCCAGGAATCGGTAATGCGGGCCGCGGTGGCCGATCTGGTGGCCAGCCGGCGGCGGGCCTCGGCCTACGGCATCTTCCAGACCGGCTACGGCCTCTTCTGGTTCCTGGGGAGCGTCCTCATGGGCCTGCTCTACGATCACTTTCTCATCTACCTGGTCATCTTTTCGATGGTCAGCCAACTCCTGGCCATCCCCATTATTCTCGCCGTGGCCCGCAGCTTCTGCCCGGTGCGGCGGTAGCGGCAAACCTTGAATTTTTTGTCCCCTGTCGGCCAGAATATGCTATGGTTAATACTGATATCCTCTGTTCAGAAAGGAACCTGCCCATGAGCCCGAACATCAGTGCCGTCAAAGCCATGGAAATTCTTGATTCACGCGGCAATCCCACTCTGCGCGTCTTTGTCGCCCTGGACAATGGCGTTGTGGCTTCGTCTTCCGTGCCCTCCGGGGCCTCCACCGGCGAAAATGAGGCCGTGGAACTGCGGGACGGCGATGACCAACGCTACGGCGGCAAAGGGGTGCTCAAGGCCGTGGCCAACGTCAATGACATCATTGCCCCAGAGGTCATCGGCCGCAACCCCAGCCATCAGGCCGATCTGGACCGGCTGCTCATTGCTCTGGACGGTACCCCCAATAAGGCCCGCCTGGGGGCCAACGCCATTCTGGGCGTCTCCCAGGCCGTGGCCAAGGCCGCGGCCCAAAACGCCAATCTGCCCCTTTATGCCTATCTGGGCGGCACCGGCGCCGTGCGCCTGCCCATGCCCATGATGAATGTTTTGAACGGCGGCAAACACGCCGATAACAGCGTCGATTTTCAGGAATTCATGATCATGCCCTTGGGCGCCCCCACCTTCCAGGAAGCCCTGCGCTACTGCGCCGAGGTTTTCCATACCCTGAAAAAAATCCTGCAGAAAAAGGGCTATAACACCAACGTCGGCGATGAGGGCGGCTTTGCCCCGAATCTAAAAAGCAACAATGAGGCCTGCGAAGTGATCCTCGAGGCCATCGAGACCGCCGGCTACAAGCCCGGTACCGATGTCGCCCTTACCCTCGATCCGGCGGCCAGCTCCTTTTTTGAAAACGGCGCCTATAATCTCAAGAAGTCGGGCCAGGGCATCAAGAGCACGGCCGAAATGAACGCCCTCTACCAGGAATGGATCCAGAACTACCCCATCGTGTCCATCGAAGACGGTTTGGACGAAAATGACTGGGCCGGTTTCCAGGCCATGACTGCGGCCATCGGCCACAAAATCCAGATCGTCGGCGATGATCTTTTTGTTACCAACAGCAGATTCGTCCGGCGGGGTATTGCCGAAAAGGCGGCCAATGCCGTGCTCATTAAGCTCAACCAGATCGGCACGGTCACTGAAACCATTGAGACCATCCAGCTCTGCCGCCAGGCCGGCTGGGGCTTTGTCATTTCCCATCGCTCCGGGGAAACCGAGGATACCTTTATGGCCGATTTCGCCGTCGCCATGGGCGGCGGCCAGATCAAGACCGGCTCCGTGAGCCGCAGCGAACGCATCGCCAAATACAACCGCCTCCTGGAGATTGAAGCGGAACTGGGCCAAGCCGCGGTCTTTGGCAACCCCTTTGCCAGATAAGAGAACATCTACCCGGGGCGGTGGACCCATCGCCCCCCTGCAGAAGGTCAATTTTTTGCAAAAGATACCTGCTATCCATTATTAACCGATAATTCATAACCCATGGCATCCTTTCCTCCTGACCGCCCCCGCCACGGCGGCGACCTGGCTTTGGCCAGCCAAACCTTCGGTCGTCCCGAGCTGATCGATTTTAGCGCCAACATGAATCCTTTGGGGCCGCCTCAGGAGGTTTGGCAGGCATTGCTGGAAAATCTCCCCGGTATCGTTCATTATCCCGACCCTTACGCCCGGACCTTAAAGGCCGCCCTGGCGGCCCATCTCGGGCTCGAGCCGGACAACCTGGTCTTGGGCAACGGTTCCATGGAGCTGCTGTATCTGCTCCCCCGGGTTTTTCCCCAGGACCGGGCCTTGTTGCCGGCGCCGGGATTCAGTGAATATGAATACGCCGTGGGTTTAACCGGCCGGCCCTGCCGTTTTGTGTACCTGCAACCACCTGATTATACTTGGCATATGGCCGAGCTGGCCGAGGCCGTCTCCCAGGGTGGCCTGATTTTTCTGTGCAATCCCAACAATCCCACGGGCACGCTGCTTCCTCGGGACGCCCTGGAGGAATTGCTGGCGGTGCTGCCCAAGACCGCCCTCCTGGTGATGGACGAGGCCTTCCTCGATTTTGTCGAGGACTACCAGACCCTGACCCTGGTGCCCCGGGCGGTGCAGGACCCCCGGGTGGTGGTTCTGGGGTCTTTAACCAAATTCTTTGCCCTGCCGGGGCTGCGGCTGGGGTTTGTTGCCGGGACCAAAGATCGGGTGCAAACCTTGGCGGCCCAGCTCCCGCCCTGGAATATCAACAGCCTGGCCCAGGCGGCCGGCACCGCGGCCTTGCAGGACCAAAAATACCTGGCTCACTCCCGGGAGTATCTCCACCGCACCCGGCAGAAGTTGTACGAAGCCTTGCAGACCATTCCGGGGCTGAATCCTCTGCCGCCCACGGCCAATTTTATCTTTTGCCGGTTAGGACCGGAGCTGCCCACGGCCCCACGTCTCGTGGAACTTATGGGCCAGCGGGGTTTTCTGCTCCGGGACTGCTCCAATTACCGCGGTCTGGATGATCGCTGTCTGCGCCTGGCCGTGCGGCGGCAGCGGGAGAACGAAGCCCTGGTGGCCGCTTTCCGGGACGTGGTGAATCGTGGGCTTTGAACTGCTGGCGGCGTATGCTCTGGATCTGGCCCTGGGCGATCCGCCTTCCTGGCCCCATCCGGTCCGCTGGTTGGGCCGGCTCATCACCGCCTGGGAGGAACCGCTGCGTCGGCGCTTTACCTCTATGCACCTGGCCGGTATGGTCCTGGCCGGGGGCTGCCTCCTGGTGGCCGCCGGGACGGCCTATGGGCTCGTCGGGCTGGCCACGGCGGTCCACCCTGGGCTGGGCTTGGGCATGAGCGTTCTGCTGCTCTATTGGGCCATTTCCGTGCGGGACCTGGCCAACCATGCCTGGGCCGTCTATCATCCCCTGCGGCGGGGCGATCTCCCGGCCGCCCGAAGCGCCTTGGCCAACATCGTCGGCCGGGAGACGGCCCATCTGGACGAAGCCGGGATCGTTCGGGCCACCGTGGAGACCATCGCCGAAAATACCGTGGATGGGGTTCTTTCGCCCATGTTCTATGCGACTCTGGGCGGGCCGCCGCTGGCCTGGGCCTTCAAGGCTGCCAGCACCCTGGATTCCATGGTGGGCTATAAAACCGCCCGGTATCGGGAATTCGGCTGGGCGGGGGCCAGGTTGGACGATCTGGCCAATTGGCTGCCGGCCCGCCTCAGCGGCATCTTCTTTGTCCTGGGGGCTGGCATGCTCGGTCTGGATTGGCGGCAGACCTGGCGGATTTTTCGCCGGGACGGCCGCCGGCATGCCAGTCCCAATGCCGGTTGGCCCGAGGCGGCCATGAGCGGCGCCCTGGGCCTGCGTCTGGGCGGCCCCAATATCTATCACGGGGAGACAGTGGCAAAACCCTGGCTCGGCGATCCGCGGCGAGAGCCGGAGCCCGCGGATATCCCCCGGGCTATCCGCCTACTTGTTACGGTCAGCACCCTGGCCGCCCTCAGCTTTACTGTTCTGGGCTTGGCCCTGAAAAAAGGGTTGACTTGAACCTCGCTTTGCCGTACTATGTGACATTTTTTAGCGTAGACGTATGAGCCTGCCCCGCCGGCCGTTGCCGGTCAAACCCCTGGTCAGTATCCTTTTTGCCCAGCCGCACCTGGAGACCACGGTCTTCCAGGAGTTGGCCAAGCTGTTGGGACCACCCGATCTGGTGAGTGCCTGGCTGCCCTTTGACCAGACCCGCTATTACGAACCGGAGATGGGGGCAGGGCTGCAGCGCCGGGTGGCAGTTTTCTTATACCTGGCCGATCCGTGGGGGCTGAGCCAGTGGAAGAGATACACCAATGAACTGGAAAAGCGGTTCTCCCTGGGGGCACGCCGGCTGGTGAATATTGATCCCGGCTATCTGGCCCGGGAACGCCTGGTTCTGGCCACCGGCAAGAATTATACCCATCGGCTCTCTCTCCAGGACGGCATCTATGGGGAGATCACGCTGTTGTGGCAAAAAGGCGGCTGGCAGGCCTTGCCCTGGACCTATCCGGATTACGCCGGCGAACCCCTGCGGCAGTTTTTCCAACAGGCCCGCGCCAAATATCTCTGGCAGCTGCGGCAATTGGCCGCTCTTGGGGCCACAGGCCAAGAATAAACCCATACCCATCTCACTGCGACAGCAGAACTGCAAACCATTATGATGAAAAGTATGACGGCTTTTGGCCGGGGTGAAGCGGCCGGCGCCGGTTGTCAGCTCACCGTGGAAATCCGCACCCTGAACCATCGGTTCCTGGATGTGCACCTCCGGTTGCCCCGGTCCCTCCTCATGTTGGAAGACCGGTTGCGCCAACTGATCAGCAGCCACATCGCCCGGGGACGAGTAGAGCTGAGTGTGGCCCTGACCTATATCGGCCAGAGCTCCCGGTCGCTGGTAGTGGATGCTCATCTGCTGCAGGAGGCGGCGGCCATCCTGACCGAGTTGCAGGAGACCTTTGGTCTCCCCGAACCCTGGGGATGGGAGCAGTTGCTGCGATTTCCCGAGGTCATCACCCTCCAGGAGACGACGCCCGGCGATACCGAGGCCCTCTGGTCGGTCCTGAGTGCCGCCGGCCACCAGGCCCTGGAGGTCGTTGAGGCCATGCGCCGGCGGGAAGGGGATTATTTGCGGGGCGAGCTCTTGACCCACCTGCAACGGGTGCTGGATCAGGTCGAGGTCATCGAACTGCGGGCCAGCACCGTGCCGGAGGCCTATCGCGACAAGCTCCTGGCCCGCCTGGCCCAACTCCTGCCCGCCTCTGCACCCGTGGATCCCCAGCGCCTGGCCCAGGAAGTGGCCCTGTTGGCGGATCGGGCTGATATTACCGAAGAGCTGGCCCGATTACGCAGCCATGTGGAGCAGTTCCAACAGGCCATGGTGGCAGCCGGACCCTGCGGCCGCAAGCTGGATTTTCTCCTCCAGGAAATGAACCGGGAGGTCAATACCATCGGCTCCAAGGCCACGGACGCCCTCATCTCCCAGGCGGTCATCTCTGTCAAGACCGACCTGGAGCGGCTGCGGGAACAGGTGCAAAATATTGAATAACTAACGTGCGATCAAGGTAAATTTTTCCACTACCCTGTCTTTTTGTCCACTGGAGAAAGCCCGTTATGCCAGGAAAAGATTCGGCCCTGATCAATATCGGCTTCGGCAACACGGTAGTCAGCGCCCGCGTGGTGGCCATTGTCACGCCCGGCTCCGCCCCCATGAAACGCCTGCGGGAAGACGCCAAGAATGAACAGCGTCTCATCGACGCCACCCATGGGCGCAAGACCCGGGCTATCATCATCACGGACAGCAATCACATCATTCTGTCGGCCATCCAACCCGAGACCCTGTCCCAGCGCTTTGCCGGGGACGGGACACCGAACCGCAGTGCCAAGGAACCCTAAATGGCAGCCCAAATTTTTGTCATCTCCGGTGCTTCGGGTGCGGGCAAAACGACCCTGGTGCGGGCCCTGCAGGCCGGTGACCCCAGCCTCCGGTTTTCCATCTCCTATACCACCCGACCGCCGCGGCCGGGTGAGGTCGACGGCCGGGACTATTGTTTTGTGTCGGAGGAGGAATTTGGCCAACTCATCCGTGACGGCTCGCTGGTGGAATATGTCCACCAGTTCGGCCATTATTACGGCACTTCCCGCCTCTGGATCGACCAAGCCCTGCGGGGCCGCCAGGATATCCTCTTCGACGTGGAGATCCACGGCGCCAAGGCCCTGAAAGAACATTGCCCCCAGGGCATTTTTATCTTCATTCTGCCGCCCACGCCCGCGGTCCTGGAGCAGCGCCTGCGGGACCGGGGCCATCTCCCCGAAGCAGAGCTCCAACAACGGCTGGCCCGGGTCCGCCAGGAAGTGCAGGAGGCGCCATGGTACGACTATCTGGTGGTCAACGACAACCTGACCGAGGCCACCCGCCGGTTGCAGGCCATTGTCACCGCAGCGCGCAGCCGCGCCCCCATCCTCTGGCCGACCCTCAGCCCTTTCTGGAGCTAAGCCAAGCCCCCCTGAAGGCCGTTGCCCGCCTGGGGAAGAGCTCCCGAGGCTGCAATCTTGACACTGGCGGTGAAACCGGATAAAAAAGGAACGTTATGGCCGGTCCAGCAACCCCCGGGGGTTCTGGCAATTATGGCAATATGGTGGCATGATGGGGAAATATTGGGACGCCGGCATTGAGACCCTGACGACAGAAGAGCTCCATAAACTGCAATTGGCCCGACTGCGGCAGACGGTGGCCCGGGCTGCCCGCAGTCCTTTTTATGGGGAACGCCTCCGCCAGGCCGGGGTGACTCCGGATGATATCCAGAGCCTGGCCGATATCCGCAAGATCCCTTTGACCAGCAAAGACGACCTGCGGGCCCACAGCCGGGAGATGCTGACGGTGCCGCTGCGGGACCTGATCCGGGTCCATGCCTCCTCGGGCACTACCGGCCAGGCCACGGTTATTTATTACACCCGCACGGATATCGAGCTCTGGGCCGACCTGGTGGCCCGCTCCCTGTACATGACCGGCTTGCGGGCTGACGACGTCTTTCAGAATATGATGGGCTACGGCCTGTTTACCGGCGGCCTGGGTTTTCATTACGGGGCCGAACGTCTGGGCGCCCTGACCATCCCCGCCGGGGCCGGCAACAGCAAGCGCCAGGTGCAGTTGATGCAGCACTTCGGCACCACGGCCATCCATATTATCCCCAGTTACGCCTTATTTCTCCTCAATACCTTTGCGGACCTCAACGTCGACCCCCGGGACCTGCCCCTGCGCCTGGCCTACATCGGTGCCGAACCCTACTCCGAAGCCACCCGGCAGCGCCTTGAAGAGGCCTACGGCCTCAAGGCCTATAATTGCTACGGTCTCTCGGAATTGAACGGCCCTGGAGTGGCCTTTGAATGCCCGGAACAGAACGGCTCCCACGTCTGGGAGGACAGTTTCCTCCTGGAGGTGCTGGATCCGGACACCCTGGAACCGGTGGGCCCCGGCGTGGTGGGCGAGCTGGTCCTGACCAACCTGACCCGCCAAGGCATGCCGCTGCTGCGCTACCGCTCCCGGGATCTGGCTTCCTTTGATGACCGGCCCTGCCCCTGCGGCCGCCACAGTCGCCGCATCTCCCGCATCCAGGGCCGCACCGACGACATGATCATCCTCAAGGGGGTCAACATCTTCCCCATCCAGATTGACCGGGTCCTCATGGGCCTGCCCGAAGTGGACGCCAATTATCTGGTGGAATTGAAACAGGAAGGTGCCAGCGAAACCATGGTGGTCAAGGTGGAGGTGAAACAGGAGTACTTCCAGGAAGACCTGAAATTCCTCAAGATCCTGCAAAAAAAGATTACCGAAGCCCTGAAAAGCGAACTCCTGGTGACCCCCCGGGTGGAATTAGTGGAGCACAATTCCCTGCCCCGGGGAGAGGGCAAGGCCGTGCGGGTGGTAGATTATCGGGCCAAAGGCTGAGAGCCCAGATACTGGCGCAAATACTCCCAACCCTGGGACCGGGTCAGGGTACCCTGAAAACGGAACGGCACCCGCAGGCCGCCCAGGAGTGACGCCAGCCTCAGGCCACCCGAAAATTGGTAGGATACTTTCTCTTGTTTGAGCAAGGCCGCCAGGGTCGCGGGCACCAGCGGCAACCGCACCAGCAGCGGCACCTCCACCAGGGCGTCGCCGCCGGCCGGCACGGTCACCCCGGTCGTACTCTGCCCTTGCACCAAATCCGCTCCTTCCACCGCCAGATTAAAATCGTATCCCAGGATTCGCAGCGGTTCCGGATTGGGATTGCTCACCCGCAGGCGGGCGCTGAGAGGCCAACAGTTGGATTCCGGGGGATAGAGGATCATTTCCTGCAGGGTTACCTCGGGTGGCGCTATCTTGCCGCTGGCCAGATCACGGACGCCGCAGGCCTGAGCGGCCAGAAGCAAGCCCAGCCCCAGACAATTCAGAAATATATATTTGATTTTCATTCTTTTTGACATCATCTTCATATCCTTTTAAACTGTATTACGTTGCTTCAGACAAAGATTTATTGTAGTGCCATGGAGAGGAACGACGATGATCTCTGATTCTCGGCGGAAATGGTCAAGACCGGCGGGCTGGTTAACAATTCTCCTCATGGGGTTGATCCTCGTCCCAGGGAATCCTTCCCAGGCTCTGGCCTTTACCGAAGGTGCCCATTCTGAGCTGGGTTTGCGCTATGGCTACGGCCAGACTTATTCGACCCCGGAAACCCTCACGTTCAACAGCTTTTACCCCCGGTGGGGGTTTTTTCTCACCGACAGCAACAACGCCATTCTGGGGAAATGGCGTCTGTCCCTGGTGCTGGAGGGCGTAGTCGGGAGCATTACCGACCATAATCGGGGCTGGGAAATCGGCGTGACGCCGCTGCTCAAACTCAGTTATCCTTTCGGCCGGGTTCTGGGTTACCTGGAGGGGGGAGCCGGTCTGGTCTGGGAAGACATTGACTCGCCCACCTATGCCCATAGGTTCAATTTCAGTCCGCAGGTCGGCGTCGGCTTTGATATCAACCTTTTTGGCGGCTATGCCCTGTCAGTGGCCTATCGCTTCCGCCACACTTCCAATGCTGGTTTATATAAGGACAATCCCGGTGTCAACAGCAATTTTTTCCTCATCGGGCTCATGTATTATTATTAGCCGGTCAGGGTCGCAGGCAGGACGGCAGACGTGCTCAGGGATGACCCTTTTTCCTCTCTTCCCCTCTGGGAAAGCCGCGGGGTTGTTTGATGTCCGAAGCATCCGGCCAGTTTAGCGCCGCGGATCGCGGTTTTATGGCTTTAGCCCTGAAGCTGGCCCAAAAAGGCGCGGGTTTTACCTCCCCCAATCCCATGGTGGGCGCAGTGGTGGTCCGAGACGGCCGGATCGTGGGGCGGGGCTACCATCGCCGCTACGGCGGTCCCCATGCGGAAGTGGAGGCCCTGCGCCAAGCCGGGGAGATGGCCCGGGGCGCCACTCTTTATGTCACCCTGGAACCCTGCAACCACCACGGCAAGACACCGCCCTGTACCCAGGCGGTGTTGGCTGCCGGCATTGCCCGGGTGGTCATCGCCAACGCCGACCCCAACCCCCGGGTAACGGGGGGCGGCGCCGATTTTCTCCGGCAGCAGGGACTGCAGGTGGACATGGGACTGTTGGCCGCAGCCGGACAGAGACTCAACGAGGCCTTCTTTCAGGCCATGACCACCGGCCGGCCCTGGGTCATTGCCAAGGCCGCGGCATCGTTGGACGGCAAGATCGCCACCCACAGCAATGACTCCCATTGGATCACCGGCGAGGCGGCCCGGGCCTGGGTGCACCGGCTGCGCCACCGGGTGGATGCCATCTTGGTCGGGGTGGGGACGGTGGTGGCTGATGACCCTCAACTTACCACCCGCCTGCCCCGAGGCCGGGGCAAAGACCCCATCCGCATCGTCCTGGACAGCCGCCTGCGCCTGCCACTCTCGGCCCAGGTCCTGCATCTGCAATCACCCGCGCCCACCTGGATCGCCTGTACCGCAGCGGCCCCGCCGGAAAAAATCAGCGCCCTGCGGGAGATGGGCACAGAGTGTCTGGTCCTCCCCGGCCGGCAGGGGCGGGTTGACCTGGAGGCGCTGCTGGCCCTCCTGGGGCAGCGCCGGGTCCAAAGCCTCCTGGTGGAGGGCGGCGCCGAGGTCCACGGCGCCTTTTTTGCAGGCGGTCTCATTAACCGCTTCCACCTGTTCCTGGCCCCAAAACTCATCGGCGGCCGTCAGGCCCCGGGTATTTTGGGGGGACCGGGGATTGCCCGTTTGGCCGACGCCCCCCCGGTGCGGGACCTTACCATCCGCCGCTTCGGTCCCGATATCCTCATCAGCGGCTATCTTTAAAAGAATATTGAAAAATATTTTTTGGAGGGTGGGGGGGCGAGTAGCCTGCAACCACCCCCGGCGGGGCTTTGAGCTCCCGCCTGCCGGCAATTGGCCCTTCCCTATTAATGCTTGCCCAAAAACAATTCTCATTATAAAATTATTTTTTTAGCAATAAGGGGAGATGGCCTATGATCAAGGCGGTGCGGGGCATGAAGGATATTCTGCCCCCGGAGACGGCCCGTTGGCAGCAGCTTGAGACCGTGGCGCGCACGGTTTTTGCCTGTTACGGCTACCAGGAAATCCGCTTGCCCCTCTTGGAGCGGACGGAGTTGTTCAGTCGTTCCATCGGCGCCAGCACCGATATCGTTGAAAAGGAGATGTACACTTTTTTGGACCGGCATGGCGAATCGGTGACCTTGCGGCCCGAGGCGACGGCCTCGGTGGTTCGGGCCTTCATTGAAAACCGTCTGGATCAGGGCGCGGAAGTAAAAAAATTTTTCACCATCGGGCCCATGTTCCGCTATGAACGGCCCCAGAAGGGGCGCTATCGCCAGTTCCATCAGATCAACGCTGAGGCCCTGGGGGGCGAAGCGCCGGAACTGGATGCCGAGATCATCCTCCTGCTTCTGGACATCTTTGCTCGCCTCGGGCTGACGGCTATCGAACTGGTGATCAATTCTTTGGGCTGTCCCCGCTGTCGTCCGGCCTATCTCCTGGAACTGACCGCCCTGCTGGCCCGCCAGGTGCGGGATCTCTGTGAGGATTGCCAACGCCGCAGTGCCAGTAATCCTCTGCGGGTCTTTGATTGCAAATCCAAAGTGTGCCAGGAAATGCTTGCTCAGGTGCCCACCATCGCCGACCATCTCTGCGACCAGTGCAGCTGGCATGACCAGCGGGTGCGGGAGCTGCTTAATCGCTACGGGGTGCCTTTCCGGCACAACCCCCGTTTGGTGCGGGGCCTGGATTATTACACCCGGACGGCCTTTGAGGTGGTCACCACCCATCTGGGGGCCCAGGACGCGGTGGCCGGCGGCGGCCGCTATAATGGTTTGGTCAAGGAGCTGGGCGGTCCCGATATCCCCGCGGTCGGTTTCGCCATCGGCGAGGAGCGGTTGGTGGCCCTTTTGAGCCAGCAGGAGGTGACCACGCCGGCGCCGCCGTTGGTGTTTGTGGCCGTGTTGGGAACCGCCGCCCTGGACCGCGGCTTTGATCTGGTCCAGACGCTGCGGCGCCAGGGCTGCAGGGCCGAGATGGATTTTGGCCAACGGTCTCTCAAGGCCCAACTGACCATGGCCAACCGGCGCGGCGCCGCCTATGTCCTGATTCTGGGAGACCAGGAGCTGGCTGCCGGCGAAGCTCCCTTGAAAAACATGGCCAGCGGCGCCCAGCAGGTGGTTTCCCTCACCGATCTGACGGCCATCCAGGCAGCTTTGGGGGGAAAAGGAGCTTAACGTGTTGGATACATTGGCTGGCCTGCAGCGCACCCATTCGTGTGGGGCGCTCAGGCGGGAGGATGTGGGTTCTGAAGTAGTGCTCATGGGGTGGGTGCAGCGCCGCCGGGATCACGGTGGCCTGATTTTTGTGGATCTGCGGGATCGGGAGGGCCTCACCCAGGTCGTGTTCAATCCGGAAGTGAACGATGTGGCCCATGCCAAGGCAGATATGCTCCGGAGCGAATTTGTCATCGCGATCCGCGGCATCGTCATCCTGCGGCCCGAAGGCATGGCCAATCCCAATCTGGCCACCGGCGAGATCGAGGTGGCGGCTGCGGAATTGCGCCTTTTGAACACCTCCCAGACGCCGCCTTTTGAGCTGGTAGACTTCAAGCTGGACACCTCCGAGGCCATCCGCCTGCGCTATCGCTACCTGGACCTGCGGCGCCCCAGCCTGATGAGCAACCTGCTGCTGCGCCATCGGGCCGCCCAGGTGGTGCGGCACTACCTCAATGAACATGGCTTCATCGAGGTGGAGACGCCCATTCTCACCAAAAGCACCCCGGAAGGGGCCCGGGATTATCTGGTGCCCAGCCGCACGAATCCTGGCAAGTTTTTTGCCCTGCCCCAGTCGCCGCAACTCTTCAAACAGCTCCTGATGATGTCCGGCCTGGATCGCTACTACCAGCTCTGCCGGTGTTTTCGGGATGAGGATCTCAGGGCCGACCGCCAGCCGGAGTTCACCCAGATCGATATGGAGATGTCTTTCATCCGGGAAGAGGACATTTATGACCTCATTGAAGGGTTGATGGCGACCCTTTTCCATGAAATTCTTGGCCGCCAGATTTCCCGGCCTTTCCCGCGCCTCACCTATGATGACTGCATCGCCCGGTTTGGCGTGGATCGTCCCGACCGGCGTTTCGGCCTGGAGTTGGCGGACGTCACCGACCTGGTGGCCGGGACCGGTTTCCGCACCTTCGCCGAGGTGGCGGCCCAGGGCGGCTTGGTCAAGGCCATCAACGGCAAAGGCCTGGCCCGCCTGACCCGGAAGGAAATTGATGAACTGACCGCTTTTGTGGGTATCTACGGCGCCAAAGGCCTGGCCTGGATCAAGCTGACGCCGTCAGGGTGGCAATCGCCACTGGCCAAATTTTTTACCAGCGGCCAGCAAGAAGCGCTGAACCAGCGTTTGCAGGCCCAGGAAGGCGATCTGCTCATGTTCGTCGCGGATACGCCCCCCATTGTGCATACCGCTTTGGGACAGTTGCGGCTGCACTTGGGGAAGAAGGAAAAGTTAGTGGCGCCGGATAGTTATGACTTCTGCTGGGTGACCCACTTCCCCTTATTGGAATACGATCCCGAGGAAAAGCGTTATGTGGCCATGCACCATCCGTTCACAGCGCCGTTGCGGGAAGACCTCCCCCTTTTGGAGAGCGATCCGGGGGCGGTGCGAGCCCGGGCCTATGACTTGGTCTTGAATGGCACCGAAGTGGGGGGCGGCAGCATCCGGATCCACCAACGGCATGTTCAAGAAAAGGTTTTTGCCGCCCTGCATATCTCTGAGGCTGAGGCCCGGCAGAAGTTCGGTTTCCTGCTGGAGGCCCTGGAGTATGGCGCCCCGCCGCATGGCGGCATTGCCTTCGGCTTCGACCGCCTGGTGATGATCCTGGCCGGGGCCAAATCCATTCGGGAGGTGATCGCCTTCCCCAAGACCCAGAAAGCCACCTGTCTGTTGACCCAAGCCCCCTCTGAAGTGGATGTGGCCCAGTTGTTGGAATTGGGCCTGCGCTTGGACCGGTGAGAAGCAGAAATCGGGGCAGGGGGAAGAGGGCAAGGGAAAAACTATAAGAAATCACTGGCAAAAGGGGGCAAAGCCATTCTTTTTCCCCTTTTCCCAGGTCTCTTGACGGCAAGGGAGACAACTGGCCGCGAAACGGTCGGCTCTTTAATCATAATCTGGAGAATACGATGGCTCGTTGGAATCCGGAGCGGCGGCTCCTTGATCACGAACACAGCCAGATCTGGCAGCACCGGCTGCAGGAAGTGGCTGAGCCCAATCTGATGCGGGAGATTTTCCCCTACGAAGAAGTGGCCCGCATTGATTTTGACTATAAGTTTGTCATGCCCAACCCACCGGAGCAGATGCTCATCACCGACACCACCTTTCGGGACGGCCAGCAGGCCCGGCCGCCGTACACGGTGCGACAGATTGTGGACATCTTTGACATGCTCCACAAGCTCTCCGGTCCGAAAGGGATCATCCGGCAGAGCGAGTTCTTCCTCTACAGCAGCAAAGACAAGGAAGCGGTGCAGCGCTGTCTGGAGCGGGGCTATGCCTATCCCGAGGTGACCGGCTGGATCCGGGCCAAGGCCGAGGACCTGCCCTTGGTCCGGGACATGGGCTTGGGCGAGACGGGGATTTTGACCTCGGTGTCCGACTATCATATTTTTTACAAGATGAACGGCAGCCGCAGCGCCATTTTGGAGCAGTATTTAAATATTGTCAAATCGGCCCTGGATCTGGGCATTATTCCACGCTGCCATTTTGAAGACGTCACCCGGGCTGATATCTACGGTTTCTGCATCCCCTTTGCCATCGAGTTGATGAAATTGCGGGAAGAGTCGGGGATTGATATCAAGATCCGGCTGTGTGATACCCTGGGCTATGGGGTGCCTTATCCCGGTGCGGCTTTGCCCCGGAGTGTGCCGCGTTTGATCCGGGCCTTTATAGAAGATGCCGGGGTGCCCGGCCATCTCCTGGAGTGGCACGGCCACAACGATTTCCATAAGGGGTTTGTCAACGGCACCACGGCCTGGCTCTATGGCTGCGGCGCCGTGAACGGGGCTCTCCTCGGGTTTGGCGAGCGTACCGGCAATACCCCCATCGAGGCCCTGATTATTGAATATATCGGTTTCCGGGGCCATACTGACGGCATCGATACCACCGTGATCACCGATATCGCCCAGTACTTTGAAAGAGAGTTGAACCATCATATCCCGGCCAATTATCCTTTTGTGGGCAAGGATTTCAATGCCACCAGCGCTGGCATCCATGCCGACGGCGTCCTAAAAAATCCTGAAATCTATAATATTTTTGACACGGAGAAGATCCTGCGGCGGCCCATCACCATTACGATCACCGATAAAACGGGACGGGCCGGCATTGTCCATTGGCTGAACACCCGCCTCAACCTGGTGGGAGATGCCCGCATTGACAAACGGCATCCGGCCGTGGTCAAGATCAACAACAAGATTAACGAGCTTTACGAGGCCGGCCGGGTTACTTCCATCTCCAATGAAGAGATGGAGACGTTGGCCCGGAAGTATCTGCCGGAATACTTTGTCTCGGAATTCGATCTGCTCAAGGCCAAGGCCGAGCAGTTGGCCGCAGCCTTAGCCGAAGAATTGGCCGAACGGGACGAAATCCGGAGTATGGACCCGGTCCAGCAGGAACCGGTCCTGCAGAAGACCCTGGACGCCAACCCCTTCATCCAGTTTATGTATATCACTAACCTGGAGGGGCGGAAGATCACCCGTAATATCACCCAGATCACCGATCGGGCCAAATATGAATCAGCCCTGCTGGATGAGGACCTGTCCAGCCGGGATTGGTTCATCGCCCCCATTAAGAGCGGCAAAGTCTTTGTTTCCGACTTTTACACCTCCCGGTTTACCGGCGCCTTGTGCATTACCGTCAGCGTGCCCATCCGGAACGAAGAGGACGAGATCCAGGGGATTTTGGGCTTAGATATCCGCTTTAAAGACTTGGCCAAGATGGAGCGGGACGGTGAGCTGTAAGAGTTGTCAGTGAGCAGTGGCCAGTGGTGAACGATCGGGGCTGAGGCAGGCGGTTTTGCCGGTGGTCTCCGCCTCCAGGCGAAAAGGCTCGGGCCGGGGAAAGTTTTTCTTTGGCACCCGGCCTGGGAGATTCCCTGCCCACCCTGCTCTTGGCTCCCGAGGCTGAGGCCAACGAAAGGGGAGGAATATGGACGCCAGAGTTCCCGAGGCCCGGGGGGTCCTGTTGACCGCGGCCGCCTTTGTCATCGTGGTGGCCGGATTGCAGGCCGCCTCGTCCATCGTCATTCCCTTCTTATTGGCCGTTTTTATTGCCACCCTGTGCGCGCCGCCCTTGTTTTGGATGGTGCGCCAGGGCGTGCCCAAGGCCTTGGCCGTGCTCCTCATCCTGCTCTTCCTGGTGGTGCTGGCCCTCCTGATGATCATCTTTCTCAGCCGTTCCCTCACCGCCTTGACGCAACAACTGCCCACCTTCCAGGACCGGCTCCTGATATTCCTGAATCAGAGTATTGCCTGGCTGCACCAGCGGGGGGTCCAGATTGATACGGAAAATGCCCTGGTCGCCGAGTACATCTCCCCCCGTTTTCTCATGACCCTGGTCACCTACGGCCTGTCCATTTTGCGGGTTCTGGTCACCAACCTCTTCATTATCCTGCTCTACGTCCTCTTTATCCTCCTGGAGGCCTCCAGCTTTCCGGAAAAGATCCAGAGCGCCTTCCCCGATCCTGAGGTCTGGGAGCAGTGCAAAGTAATGGCCGCCAATATCAACCGCTACATGGGTTACAAAACCTTGATCAGCCTCATCACCGGTGTGCTCATCTGGGTGGCGCTGCTCCTCATCGGGGTGGACTTTGCCGGCACCTGGGGGGTGTTGGCTTTTCTGTTGAATTTTATCCCCAGCATCGGCTCCATCATTGCGGCGGTGCCGGCCATTATCTGGGCGCTGGTGCAGTTGGGCTGGCCCTCGGCCCTGTTCACCCTGTTGGCCTATCTGGTGGTGAACATCGTCATCGGCAATTTTGTGGACCCTCGGCTGGTGGGGCGCAAACTGGGCCTCTCCACCCTGGTGGTGATCATTTCACTGATCTTCTGGGGCTGGGTCTTTGGTCCCATC
>CALGOE010000029.1 GCA_937958145.1 uncultured Desulfobacca sp. | reverse complement strand
ATAAACCCCGTTCCGGCGTTGGCGGACCGGTGCGTGATTTCTCAGGAAAACCGCAACGTGTTTACTTGACGGCAGGCCAGAACCTGCCGTTTGTTTTTATCGACTTGGACTCCTGGGCCAACCTGAGCCGCCTTCTGCAGTACGAGCGAGGCGCAGGGACCTTGACAAAAAGAAGCGGCTGGGTACAGTAATACGCTATGGAAAAAACGACTTCTCTGCCAGCCCGGCAAGACTCCCCCAAAGGGAAGGCCATCATTCTGGCCGGCGGCTCCGGCACCCGGTTGCACCCCATCACCCAGGAGGTCTGCAAGCAGTTGCTGCCGGTCTATGACAAGCCCATGATATATTATCCCCTTTCCGTCCTGATGTTGGCGGGGCTGCGGGATATTCTGATCATCTCCACCCCCAGGGATTTGGGACGATTCCAGAATCTTTTCGGGGACGGTTCCGACCTTGGTTTGAGGTTATCGTACCAAGAGCAGCTCCGGCCCGAGGGCATTGCCCAGGCCTTTCTCCTGGGGGCAGAATTCATCGGCCAGGATAAAGTCTGCCTTATACTGGGAGATAATATCTTCTACGGGCATGGTCTCCAAAAAATCCTGCACCAGGCCATGGACTTTGATGCCGGCGGGGTCATCTTCGGCTATTGGGTGAAGGACCCCCGTCGGTACGGAGTGGTGGAATTTGATGAGATGGGCCGGGCGATGCACATTGAAGAAAAGCCGGCCCAGCCCAGGTCCCATTATGCCGTCCCGGGCCTGTATTTTTATGATCAGGAAGTGGTTGCCATCGCCCGGGAGCTCAAACCATCGGCCCGGGGGGAATTGGAGATCACCGATGTCAATAACGTTTATCTCCAACGCGGGCAGTTGCGCGTAGAATTGATGGGCCGGGGGATCGCCTGGCTGGATACCGGCACGCCGGAGTCTCTTTTGGACGCCTCGACCTTTGTGGCGGCCATCGAAAAGCGGCAGGGGCTGAAGGTGGCCTGCATCGAAGAAATCGCTTATCGCCTGGGGTATATTGATGGCGAACAGCTCCAGCGGCTGGCGCAGCGGTATAACAATGACTATGGCCACTACCTCATGCGCCTGGCTACCGGTCAATTCCTGCCTTAAGAGGTGGTGACAACTGTTCCGCCGGGAGGGGATCCGGGGGCTCCTGCCCCCGCCCCAACCCCGGCCGTGGGGTTATCGCCGGCTGAATTCGTCATTAAAAAATGCGGTGGTATGGGTCCCACAGAAAAGAAATCCAGCCGGCCAAAAGCATGTTGCCTTCCACCAGACCTTCCAGCAGCAGATTCGATTCCACATAGCCCCGCCGATAAAGGGTGACATAGCCCCAGGCATAGAACCCGCAACCCAACAGGGCATAGCCCAGGGTCGGCAGTATCCCCACGTACGTGGCTGCCACCAGCAGGATCATGAGCGCGGCGTTGAGCAGATAGAGGACGGTAAAGGTTCGCTCCTTGCCTAAAGCTACGGCCAGGGTTTCCTTGCCGACGATCCGGTCGCCTTCCAGGGCCTGAATCTCAAAGAGACCGGAGCGGATGAAAACCATGCCGGCCACGAATAAAAAGGCTACGGCCGTGGCGGGGGTGAGATGGCGGTCGGAACAGATGACCGGGATCAAAGCGGCCAGTACGCCCCAGGCCAGAGAGGTAAAGACGGCTTTGGAGCCGGGGATCTCCTTCAGGCAATGAATTTTTTTAGCCACCTGCCGCGGAAAAATATTAATAGTATAAATGAGCCCCAGGATGCTCATGACCAGGATAAACCCAAAGGCCAGGAGGTTGAGGGCTAAACCGATGATCAGGGCGGCCAGACCCGAAATGACGCCGGAGATAAACAGGAAGGTGCGGTGCCGGCCGTAAAAAATGGTTTGGACGGGATCGTTCAGCTTGCTGGCCGCATCGGTGAAATTATTCAGGATGTGCATGGCATAGACATAGAAAAAGGCTACGAAAAAATAGCGCCAGAGCGGTTCCACGTTTTGCAGTAAAGACGAGGTGTAGCTCAAGCAGCCGGCGCCGACCGCGACGTAGACATTTGATTTGATCAGAAAGCGCCACAGCCGCTGCCAGAGTAGGCCAAAGGAACCATGCCGGTGGGCCCAATCATGCTTGAGCATGGACACGACGTTGCTGATGAGCCAATGGGGGGTTGAGGCGCCGGCCGTGACCCCCACCACCTGGTAGCGCCGCAGTTCTGCCAGGTCCAATTCCTCTTCGGTCTCCACATGGAAGGTGGGCACGCCGGTCGCCCGGGCGATCTCCACCAACCTTTGCGTATTGCCGCTGCTGCGGCCGCCGACGACCACGATCGCCTGGACTTCCCCGGCCAGCCGCTGGATTTCCGCCTGGCGGCTGGCAGTGGCGTCGCAGATGGTATTATAGACTTGCACTTCCGGAAACCGGGCCTTGATTTCGGCAACCCGCGCATTGAAGACGTTCTCGCTCTGGGTGGTTTGGGCGACCACAATAACCCGCTCAAGGTAGGGCAAGCGGGCCACATCTTCGGAATTGACCACCACATGCCCCTTGCCTTCGGTATAGCCCATCAGCCCCAACACTTCTGGATGATCGGCATCGCCCACGATAATAGTGGCATAGCCCTGTCGGGCCCATTTGCGGATGATGGCCTGAACCTTGGCCACCCGGGGACAGGTGGCGTCAATGATCTGGCACCCCAGGGAGGCCAGATGCTCTTTTTCCTTTGGCGGGATGCCATGGGCCCGGATGACCACGAGACTCTCGGGCTCAGGGGATCCCTGCTTGATAATTCCTATGCCCCGTTCCTCAAGCAACGTCAGAACCTGCGGGTTATGAATGAGCGGCCCATAGGTATAGATTTTTTCCGGCTTCTGATTGAGGGCAGACAGGACCATCTCCATGGCCCGTTTGACCCCCATACAGAACCCGGCAGTACGCGCCAGAATGACTTTCACCAGCCATCTCCTGAAATTTTTTTGCGCAAAGGGTTGAAAAATCCTTTTCCCTTTACAACGGCGGGAGAAAAACCCTTATTTTTCGACTTTCAGCGCCGCCGCCAGCCCCGCTGCGGTGGTGGGCGGGGGCTCGGGGGAGAGGCGGCGGGCCTTGCCCCCTGGCCCCCTCCCCAGAAGGCACTTTAACCACAACCCACTTGATTAACTTGCCAACTTTTTGCCCGTTCGTCAAGGTAGGGCAGAATCCGCGCCTCCGGCGCATGGGGTCGGTCTCACCGGTGTTGGGATCAATGCCTTCCCACCGCAAAAGAAAAAGGCGGGAGGTGCCGATGCCCTTCCCGCCTGTGGCTGGTGCCGCAGGTCAATCCCGGACAGGCCGACCGCCCGCAGAATCCCGCTGCATCTCCAACCCTGCTTATATTTTGATCAATTCATAGGCCCGCTGGCCCAGGCCCAGTTGCTGGGCATAATCCAGTTGGATCTCCCAATCAATCTGGGGGTACACATCCCGGAACTTGTCGCTGCCCGGGGAGGTGTCCTTGAGGCAGGACCCCGGGTGGCCGGGGCTCTGGTTCACCAGGTCGGCAGAGGCCTGGTCCAGGGCAACGATATCCCGGGAAGCGACAATACCCACGTCGCCGATGATGGGCATGTCGTTGTGGCCATAGCAGTCACAAGCCGGGGAGACCTGGTTGATAAAATTGACAAAGACTACCCGGTCGCGCTTGTCCTTGAGCACTCCGTAAGTATATTCCACCATCTTTTTCAGGAAAACGGGGATGGATTCATTCCACTGGATTTCGATGTTGCCGTACGGACAGGTGAGGATGCATTCGGCGCAGCCCACGCACTTGGCCGGGTCGATGACCGCCTTCTCGGCCTCCAGGCGGATGGCCTCCTGGGCACAATGGGCAATGCAATCGCCGCAGCCGGTGCATTTCTTCTGATTGACCCGGGGGGCGATATTGGAATGCTGGGCCAATTTGCCGTGGCGGGAGGCGCAGCCCATACCGACGTTTTTGATGGCGCCGCCGAAGCCGGAAAGCTCGTGGAGTTTAAAGTGGGCCAAGCTTACCAGCGCCTCGGCTTCGACAATGGCCTCGCCGAGGAAGACCGACTGGAAGATCTCCTGGTTGATCTCCACTTCCACTTCGGCGCTCCCCCGCAGGCCGTCGGCAATGACCAGGGGGGCGTTGACCACGGCGTAGGCAAAGCCGTTTTCAATGGCGGTGCTCAAATGGCTGACCGCGTCCGACCGGGTGCCCACATAGACGGTGTTGGCATCGGTGAGGAACGGCCGGGCCCCGTACTCCCAAAGCCTGTCCACCACCTGGCGCACATAGATGGGGCGGATAAAGCTGGTGTTGCCCTTTTCGCCAAAATGCAGTTTGATGGCCACCAACGGCCGTTTTTTCTTACGGCGGACGATCCCCTGCAGATCCACCGCCTCCAACAGGCGCCCGAATTTTTTAAAATTGGTGTCCTTCGTGGTCACCCGGAAATCAAAAAAGAAGACTTGGCTGGCCATAAGCGGCTCCCTTATTTTGCTCAGGTGTTATGGCGATAACGTATTTCCCCTGCCACCAGCGTCATGACCGCCCGGCCGGGCAATTGCCAGCCGTGGAAAGGGGAGTTGCGGCTTTTGGACTGAAACTGTTCGACGTCCACGGTCCAAGGCCGGTTCGGGTCCAGGACAGTAATATCCGCCGGCTGGCCCTCCTGCAGGGTGCCGCCTCCAACACCCAGGATGCGGGCGGGGTGGGTGCTCAGTGACGCCACCATCTGCCTCAACGTCAACACCCCCTCCTGCACCAGCTTAAGGCTCAAGCCCACCGCCGTCTCCAGGCCGATGATGCCATTGGCGGCCTGGTCGAACTCCACCTCTTTTTCCAGGACGCTGTGGGGGGCATGGTCGGTGGCGATGCAGTCCAGGGTGCCATCGCCCAGACCCTGCTTGATGGCCGCGACATCGGCGGCCGGGCGCAAGGGTGGATTCATCTTGGCGTTGGTGTTGAAGCCGCGCACGGCCTCGTCCGTCAGGGAGAAATAATGGGGCGCGGTCTCGGCGGTGACCGGGGCGCCCCGGACTTTGGCCCAACGGATCACTTCTACCGCTCCGGCAGTACTGACGTGGGCAATATGCAGGCGGGCGCCGGTGAGCCGGGCCAATTCGCAATCCCGGAAGACCGCCACGGTCTCGGCCGCGGCCGGGATGCCCCGCAGCCCCATCTGCACGGACACCAACCCTTCGTGCATGACGCCGTTGCCGGCCAAGTCCAGGTCTTCGGCATGGCTGATGACCAGCAAACCAAAGGTATGGGCGTATTCCAGAGCCCGGCGCATGAGCTGGGCGTTGGCCACCGGCCGGCCGTCGTCGGAGAGGGCGACTGCGCCGGCGGCCTTGAGTTCGCCATACTCTGCCAAGATCTTGCCCTGGGAGCCCTGGGAGACGGCGGCAACTGGATACACCCGCACCTGTTTGGCCCTGTCGGCCTGTTCCAGAATGAAGCGGGTCACCGCGGCGGTGTCGTTGACCGGCTGCGTGTTGGGCATGCAGGCCACGGCGGTAAAACCGCCGGCGGCTGCGGCCCTGCCGCCGGTGGCGATGGTTTCTTTGTATTCCTGCCCCGGCTCCCTCAGATGCACATGCATATCAATGAAGCCGGGACAGATCACCAAGCCCCGGCAATCCTGGACCTGATGCCCCTCCGCCGGTATGGTCCCCGCCGGGGCCAGCCGGCTGATACGGCCGCCGGCAATGAGGAGATCACAGACAGCCTCAAGGTCCTGGGCCGGGTCCACCACCAGCCCGTCTTTAAGCAGCAGTCCCACTGGCCTCACCTCCACTCAAAAGATATAAGACGGCCATGCGGACGGCCACGCCGTTGGTAACCTGCCGCAGGATGGCCGATTGCAACCCATCGGCCACTTCGGGGGCAATTTCCACCCCGCGGTTCAATGGACCGGGGTGCATGACCAGGGCGTCGGGCTTGGCCAGCTTCAGATGCTCGGTATTAAGCCCGAAAAACCGGGAATATTCCCGGAGGGTGGAGAAAAACATCTGTCCCTGGCGCTCCAGTTGGAGACGAAGCATCATGATAACATCGGCGTCGGCCACGGCTTCGGCCAGAGAATACGTCACTTCCATACCCAGCTCCGCCAGATACGGCGGCAGCATGGTCTGGGGCCCGGCCACCACCACCCGTGACCCCATGGTCCGGAAGCCGTGAATATTGGAACGGGCCACCCGGGAGTGGGCAATATCGCCAATGATGGCAATCTTGAGGCCGTCCAGGCGGCCTTTGGCCTCCCAGACCGTCAGCAGGTCCAGCAAACCCTGAGTCGGATGCTCGTGCAGGCCATCCCCGGCATTGACCACGCTGCTGTGAAGACGCGAGGCCAGCAGATGGGGGGCACCGCTGCAGGCATGGCGGATAATGATAATGTCCGGCGCCATGGCCTCCAGGTTTTTGGCCGTATCAATGAGCGTCTCGCCCTTGACCGCGCTGCTGGCCGCCACCGTCAGATTGACGGTATCGGCGCTCAGGCGCTTGGCGGCGATTTCAAAGGACGTGCGCGTCCGCGTGCTGGGCTCATAAAAGAGCGTGATCACCGTTTTGCCCCGCAAGGTGGGCACCTTTTTGATACTGCGGGTCGCAATCTCCTGAAATGACACCGCCGTGTTCAGAATCGCCTGGATTTCCGCCCGACTCAGGTCTGCCAACCCCAAAAGGTCTTTGCGCCGGAACCTCAGGCCTTGGGCCTCAACTGTCTGCACCCTCCCCTCCGATCCAAAAAAAACCCCCTTTGTCATCAAAGGAGGTACGTTCGCGCCTATGCCAGTCCGTTCGCCAGACCATGACTTATCACCAGTTGTTAGTAAACGGCTTTATTCATATCATCAATGCCGACTTTATTCAAGAACTTTTCCCGTCTGGGGAAGCGAGGCCCAGGGGCTGACCCCCCCATGACAAGAAGGAAAGCCATAAAAATTGTTGAATTTTAGCAATAAATATTTTTTACATTTTTTCTTCCCCCACTCTTGACAAGGCGGCAGAGCGTCATTAATTTGACAGGCAAAAAGGAAATTTATCACAGGAGGGAGCACCTTATGGATATCATGGAATGGAAACCTTTCCGGGAAATTACTCGCCTGCGCAGTGAAATGGACCGCCTCTGGGATGATTATTTCGGCAGCGGCCGCAAGGCCCTGCGGCCGGTGGAAGGCACCTGGCTGCCGTCGGTGGATGTCTCCGAGACCGCCGACAAAATCGTGGTCAAGGCCGAAGTGCCGGGCATGGAAGCCAAGGATATCGATATCTCCCTGTCCGGCGATATCTTGACCATCAAAGGGGAAAAGAAGACCGAACGGGAGGAAAAAGAGGAAAACTATCACCTGGTGGAGCGCAGCTACGGTGCCTTCAGCCGCAGCCTGCGGTTGCCGGTGGCGGTAGATGCTGACAAAATTGAGGCTTCCTACAAACAGGGCGTTCTGACCATCACCTGCCCGAAAAAAGAAGAGGCCAAAGCCAAACCCATCGAGATCAAGGCCGAATAATCGGCCCTAAACTCCGCCATCGGTCAAGCCGGGGGTGCAAACCCTCGGCTTTTTCTTTTTCCCTGCCAGCCTGTCTTCCCCCCTCTTGGAACCCTCCGGCCCTCGCCCTTGCTTTTCTGCCGATTATGGGTTGAGAATTGTCCAGAAACAATTAAAATCAGGTATGCTCGGATCATAGTTCAGGTCTGCACAGAGAGGGTTAACATGGTTCCACCTCAGACGCAGTTGCGTGTTCTGCAGAAACGGTTACTCTGGTTTTTTATCCTCGTGGCTATAATCGGCCTGGGGGCCGGATACTATTTTCAGAGTCCCATCTACCTGCTCGTCGGTCTCATGGGTCTGGGTGTGGTCATCGGCGGGGTGGTGCGGGTCCTGTTGGATCGTCGTCATTTGAAGTGAGCAGGGGGATGACTCAGTCTTGACCTGCTCAGTCCTGTCCAAGAGCGGCGCCAGGCCGCGGCGAACCTGGGCTGGGGTCAAATCCATTAAACAAACCGGCTCCGGGCAGGAGATCGTCCGATTCCAGCTGCACGGGGCGCAGGGCTTGGCTGAGGTTAGGACGACGGCTCCCGGCGGTTGCCACACGATCGGATCCGAAGGCCCAAAAAGAGCCGCCACCCGCGGCACGCCCACGGCCGCAGCCAAGTGGGTGAGACCGCTGTCATTGCCCACATAGAGGTGCATGTGCCTGAGAAAGGCGGCCACCTGGATCAAAGGCAGGTCGGCCAAAAGGTGCTGACCGGGGTCGTGGGCAACGCTGGACCATATCTGTTCCCTGAGATGGGCTTCGGCCGGACCCAGGAGCCACCAGACGTCAGCCCGTTGGTGCTGCACCAGGTAGTCAGCCAGCTCCAGATAATGGGCCAGGGGCCAATTCTTCAGGGGGTGGCCGCTGCCGGGAGCCAGGGCCACCCAGAGGTTATGGGCGCGGCTCTGGGCGGCCAACGCTTGTCTGGCTGCTTCGACCTCGGCCGGCGGCAGCGTCAGCCGCA
>CALGOE010000028.1 GCA_937958145.1 uncultured Desulfobacca sp. | reverse complement strand
CTATTTTGGCCTTAAAAGAAGCATCATACCTTTTCCGCATCATAGTTTTCTTCCCCCACCAAACTTCTCGTATTCACGTTTTCACTTAGTCCAGGTTCTAGAAGCTTAACACGCTGTCCGAAATCTGGGGGGAATTATAATTATCTCCCTTGATCATAAAAAGCCATCAGGACCTGTGGGCCTCAGAGGGTGTGGTTCCTCATCTTGCCATTCCTGCTCAAGGGGATACAATAAAAGGCAAGAATCGGGCGTTTTGAGGGGAACGTGACAGCTTGGCGATATGTAGACCAGATTGTGGCAGCAGGCTTGGCCCGAGGCGTGGCCACGGCCGCCGTGGTGTTGGCCGGACGGGGTGGGCATCTGGAGTATCAAACCGCGGTGGGCCGACTTAGCGCTGCGCCGGACAGTCCGGGGGTGAGCCTCGCCACGGTTTTTGATCTGGCCTCGGTGACAAAGCCCCTGGCGACGACCCTGGCCCTGCTGGTCTTGGTGCAGCAGGGCCGCCTCAATCTGAACGTCACCTTGGGCGACGTCCTGCCCCACGATTGGCTGCCGCCGGATAAACGGCTTCTGCCCCTGACCTCGCTTTTGACCCACCAGTCCGGCCTGCCGGCCTGGCGGCCTTTTTACGAGACGGTTCTGACTCTGCCGGAGGCGGCGCGGGCCACGGCCCTGGAGCGCTGCGCCGCCGCCGAGCCCCTGGAGCACACGCCGGGCCCCTTAACGATTTATAGCGATTTAAACTTCATGCTCCTTAAGGCGGTGGTGGAGACTGCAGCCGGTGAGCCGTTGGCGGATTTTTGTCAACGCCGTCTTTATGAACCGCTGGGTTTGCCGACCCTGGGGTTCCGGCCTCGCCAGGCGGGGGCCGGTTCGGTTAAAGATTGTGCCGCGACGGAAGCAGGGCTGATCCCCGGCCGCAGCTGCCAGGGCGAGGTGCATGACGAAAACGCCTGGTCAGCCGGGGGGGTGGCCGGTCATGCCGGGCTTTTCGGCACCGGGCCGGAGGTCTGGCGTCTGGCCGTGCACCTTTACGAGGCTTATGCCGGCAAGGCCGGCGCGGCTTTTTTTGACCCAACCGTGGTCCGCCGATTTTTCACGCCGCCGCCGGGGTCGCCCCGGGCCCTGGGTTTTGACCGGCCGGCGCCCCGGGAGGCCAGTTGTGGCCGCTACTTCTCGCCCCACAGCGTCGGCCACCTGGGGTTTACCGGCGTGTCTTTTTGGATTGACCTGGCCCAAGACGGCATAGTAGTATTGCTGACAAACCGGGTCCACCTGGGACGCAACAACGACAAGATCAGACCTTTCCGGCCCCGGGTGCATGAGGCGATTTGCCAAGCCTTGGGTTTGACCCGGCCGTGGCGGGAGTAACCGGCCGAGCCAAGTTCAAGGGAAAAGGCCGGGGCTTGTGGCCTTGGCCTTCATAAGGGCGTCAACAGCAGCAGCAACCGGATTTGCACCAATATGACCACATCGACACAGGCAGACAACCCCCGGCGCATCCACCTCCTGGGCATCTGCGGCACCGGCATGGCGGCCTTGGCCGGGATTTTACAGGAACAGGGGTTTCAGGTCAGTGGTTCCGACGAACACACCTATCCCCCCATGAGCACCTTTCTGGAGCGGCTGGGGATTCCAGTCCATAACGGCTATAAGCCCGAGCACCTCACGCCCCGGCCGGACCTGGTGGTCATCGGCAATGTCATCCGGGCGGAGAATCCCGAGGCCCAGGCGGTATTGCAGCAGGGGATCCCGTACCTCTCCATGCCCGCCGCCCTGAACCGCTACCTGGTGGGCCAACGCCAGGCCCTGGTGGTGAGCGGCACCCACGGCAAGACGACGACCTCCTCCCTCCTGGCCTGGCTGCTCTATGCCGTGGGGCTGGACCCCGGTTTTATGATCGGCGGTATTGTCAAGAATTTCCAATCCAATTATCGGGTGGGCACTGGGCCCTACGTGGTTTTGGAGGGGGATGAATACGATACCGCCTTTTTTGACAAGCGCCCCAAGTTTCTGCTCTTTCAGCCCCGGCAGGCTATCTTGACGTCCGTTGAGTTTGACCATGCCGACATCTATCGGGACCTGCCCCATGTAGTCCAGGCCTTTACGGACTTTGTCCGGCATCTGCCGCCGGAGGGGGAACTGTTGGCCTGGGGCGATGCCCCCTTGGTCCGTCAGGTGGCGGCCCACGCGGCCAGCAAGGTCGCCTTATATGGCTTCAATACCGATGCCCTCTGGCAGGCCCGCAACCTGGCGCCGCAGGATGGCGGCATGAGGTTTGAGGTCTGGCGGGCGGGCCGGTTCTGGGAAGAATTTTTCGTGCCCCTGGCCGGCCGCCATAATGTCTTGAATACCCTGGCAGTTCTGGCCACGCTGCACGATCTGGGGGTGGACCGGCAGCGCCTGCAAGAGGCGTTGCCCGAGTTCGCCGGGGTGAAACGGCGGCTCGAGGTGGCGGGAGATTTTGGCCGGATCACCGTCGTGGATGACTTCGCCCACCACCCCACGGCGGTGGCCGAAACCCTCCTGGCGGCCCGGGGCCGCTTCCCGGGACGGCGGCTGCTGGTGGCCTTTGAACCACGCACCAACACCAGCCGGCGCCGGGTCTTTCAGCAGGATTATGTCCAGGCCCTGGCCGGCGCCGATCTGATCTTTGTCCGGGAGCCCTCGGATCTCTGGAAGGCCCCGGAGGACGACCGCTTTTCCTCGCCGCAATTGGTGGCCGATCTGACTCACGCCGGCCGGCGGGCCTGGTACTTCCCTGACACCGATGCCCTGCTCAAAGCGATATTAGCACAAACGCAGCCCGGTGACGTCATCCTGGTGATGTCCAATGGCGGCTTCGATGGGCTCGTCGGGCGCCTATGTGAAGGGTTGAACAGAGAAAATTTTGCTTAAAAGATAAGATTGCTCTGCTGACCCTCTAGAACAACCGGTTAGCGGCGGATCAGCGTCAGGCGCAGGCAGTGGGTGGCGCAGGAGATGCAGGGGTCATAGTTGCGGATGGCCTGTTCCAAGATATGGGTAAGCTCGTCATCAGGAAGATGGAGATACGCCTCGGCCACCCGGCAGAGATCAGCTTCCACCGTCTTCTGGTTCTGGGACGTGGGCGGGACGATGCGGGCGTTTTCAATGATCCCCTGGTCATCCACCGTATAGCGGTGGTAGAGGATCCCCCGCGGCGCCTCGGTAATGGCACTCCCCTGGCCGGCCCGCCAGGAGGCCTCCACAAAAGGCCGCGCCGGTCTTTGATAGGTCTGGATGAGCCGTCGGGCCTCTTCGCAGGCATGGACCATTTCAATACTGCGGACGATAATGCTCTGAAACGGGTTGCGGCAGTCCGGCGTCAGACCCACCTCCTGGGCCGCCTGTCGGGCCAGGGGGGAGAGCCGGTCGTAATTGAGGGCGAAGCGGGCCAGCGGCCCCACCAGATAGGCCCCGTCTGATTGCTTGTGCCCCTGCAGGGCATTGCTGTGGCGGACGTGTTCCTCGGCAAAGAAAGCCTCAAACTCTTCCATGGAGATATCCAGCCCCCGGTTCGAGGCCAAGCGGCCCTCACAGAGGGGGTATTCCTGGGGATGGCGCAGGGCCACCAACTCATAATCATAAGTAATCTCCGGGAACTTGAAACCGGCCACCCAACGCACGGTTTTTTGGGCCACCGCCAGGGCGTTGTCCACCGCCGGCAGCAAAGACTGGATTTCCGCCGCAGTCGGTGTGCGGTAAAATCCCCCCACCCGCACGTTGACGGGATGAATCTCCCGCCCTCCGATCAGGGCCACGATGTCATTGCCCGCCTTTTTTAAAGCCAGGCCTTCTTTGACAATCTCGGGAAAATCCTGGGCCAGGGCCAGGCCGCTGGGATACCCCAGGAAATCGGGGGCATGGAGGAAGTAGACATGCAGGGCGTGGCTCTCCAGCCATTCACCGCAATAGAGCAGACGGCGCAGTGCCCGCAGCGGTGCCGGGATGGCCAGACCCAGGATGGCCTCCAGGGCATGCACGGCGCTCATCTGGTAGGCCACGGGACAGATGCCGCAGATCCGGGCCGTCAAATCCGGCGCCTCAGCCGCCCGCCGACCCCGAAGAAAGGCCTCAAAAAAGCGGGGCGACTCAAAGATACTGAAATTCGCGCGGGCCACCCGCCCGGCCTGGATAATCAGCTCCAGGGCCCCTTCACCCTCCACCCGGGCCAGATTGGCGACTTTAATCGTTCTTTTCATGGGCCAGACTCTCCAGCCGAAAGGCCTCGGCCGCGGCGTTAAAGGTGCGGAATAAACGGACAATGTCGGCCTCTGCCACCCCCAACCGCCGGAACTGGGCCGCCAACGAGGCGGTATTGGGCTGTTCTTTGGGCCCGAAGCAGCCATAGCAACCCCGGTGGTAGGCCGGGCACAAGGCGCCGCAGCCCGTCTGCGTCACCGGCCCCAGGCACGGCACGCCGTCGGCCACCAGGACGCAGATATGGCCCAGTCTTTTGCAGGCCGTGCAGACGCTCTCCGCCCGGGGCCGGGGCCGGCGGCCCTGCAGGAGGGCCTTCATTGCCTCCAGGAGCTGGTATTTATTGATGGGACAGCCCGGCAGCTCCATATCCACTTGAATGTGCTGGGCAATGGGAGTGGACTGGTCCAGGGTTTTAATATACTCCGGGTGGGCATAGACGATGGGAATATATTCGGTGACATCGGCAAAGTTGCGCAGCCCCTGGATGCCCCCCGCCGTGGCGCAGGCGCCGATGGCCACCACCTTTTTGGAGAGGCGGCGGACCTGTTTGATGCGCCTGGCGTCTTCGGGGGTGGTAATGGAACCTTCCACCAGGGAAAGATCATAGGGACCCGGCGCCACGGCACTGCTGGCCTCGAGGAAATAGGCGATCTCCACTTTCTCTGCCAGGGCCAGCAGGTGGTCCTCCAGGTCCAGGAGGCTCAACTGACAGCCGTCGCAGGAGGCAAACTTCCAGACCGCCAGGGTCAGGCGTTTCCCCACGGTTGACCTTCCTTTCTCTCTGGATGTGGCACAATGCTCTCCCCTGAAAACACTTTGTCCACAACCTGTTATACTTCCCGCTTCTCAAACCAGGGCCCGATGCGGTCATAGGAAAAAACCGGGCCGTCTTTACAGACAAAAAAAGGGCCCAACTGGCAGTGGCCGCACAACCCCAGGGCACATTGCATATTGCGCTCCAGGGAAACATAGATATCCTGGATTTGAAGCCCCAGTTTGACCAGTTCCTGCACCGCAAAACGCATCATGACGCCGGGCCCGCAGATGAGGGCGGCCGCATGGCAGGTGTCAATCCGGGTGCGGGGGATAAGATTGGTGACCACGCCCACATTGCCGTGCCAATCGGGGCTGGCACTGTCCACCGTGACATGGACTCTGAGGTCGAAACGGCCCCGCCACCGCTCCAGTTCCCGCCGATAGAGCAGGTCCCGGGGGGAACGGGCGCCGTAGATGATCTCCACCGCGCCGTAATCCTGCCGCCGCGCCAGGATAGCATAAATTACCGGCCGCAGGGGGGCCAGTCCCAGACCGCCGGTCAGGATGATCAGGTCCCGACCGGCCAGTGCCGCCACCGGCCAGGGCGTGCCGAACGGGCCGCGCACCCCGATGACGTCCCCCGGCCGACAGCGCTGCAACACGCCGGTGACATTGCCCACGGCCCGGATGGTATGCACCAATTCCCGGGGCCGGCCAGGAGCGCCACTGATGGAACTGGGCACTTCACCGGCCCCCATCTGATACAACATATTGAATTGGCCCGGCTGGAAAAAAAACTCTGCCGGGCCCGCCAGGGGCTCCAGGGTCAACGTGAACGTGTCAGGCAATTCCCGACGATAACGGACCACCCGAAAAGGCCGGGGGACCATGGGCGTCCTGGCCGCGTTCAGGTCAGCAGCCGTTGTCACAGGTTCAGGAGCCATAAAAATCCACCAGTTGCAGTTTTAGAAGCTTAATCTTTCCCAGGAGCGCCCGGACAAAGCGCTGGAGCAGTTCATACCCCCGGTCCGGATGAGATTCGCTCAATCGGGCCAGACAGGCGGCATCCAGCGCAATGGCCCGGGTCACCTCCAAAGTCCGCCCATCGAAAAACCACTGCTGGGGCAAATCCTGCCAGCCCATCCCCACCACATCGCCCTCGCCCAGCGTATACACGGTGCGCGGGCCGCGGCGGGGCCGATGAATCATGATGGCCACCCGGCCGGAACGCAGCAGATAAAGCTGGCCGGCCTCCTCGCCGGCCGTAAAAAGCGTCTGATCGGCCGGCCACGACACCAAAGAGGCACAGGGCACCAGCAACTGCAGGTGGTCGGGCCCCAAGCCTGCCAAAAAGGGATGGCGGGCGAGAGTTTCTTCTAAGCTTGGCATGCAGGTCACTCCTTTGGCGCGGTTTCCCGGAGAGCCGGAAGCTCTGCGGTGAGATCAATGGCCACCGGGCACCAGACCAGACAGCGGCCGCAGCCCGTGCAGCCCAGACAACCGAACTGATCGAGCCAGGCCGCCAGTTTATGGGTCAGCCATTGGCGATAACGGGCCTTGCGGGAGGGCCGGAGCCAGCCGCCGTGAATATAGGAATGATCCAGGTTGTGGCAGACATCCCACAGGCGCCAGCGGGTGGCGGTTTTATTCTCCAGGTCGGTCTCATCCTCCAGGCAAAAACAGAAACAGGTGGGACAGACCAGGGCACAACTGCCGCAACTGAGACAACGGGCCGCCACCTCCTCCCAATGGGGATGCTCCGGGCGCTCATACAAAAGTCCGGGCAGGTCTGCCGTGGCCAGGGACCTGGTCTGGCGGCGAGCTGCGGCCGCAATACCGGCCTGCGCCTGTTGCCACTGCTCCTCCCGGACCGGTTGGACGGGCAGCGCTGCCATGAGCCTCTCTCCCTGCGCACTGCCAGCCTGAATAAGAAAAAAGTGGCCATCAGCCCCGGTTAATTCGGTCAGGGCCAGATCATAGCCGCCCCTTACCGCCGGTCCGGTCCCCAGGGAGGCACAAAAACAGGCGGCATCAGACTCTGTACAATTGACCGCCACCACCAACGCCGCCTGCCGCCGGGCCTCGTAGTCTGGATCCCGAAAAGCCCCCTGCCGCAGCGTCCGGTCCAGAACAGCCAAAGCCGCCAACTCGCAGGCCCGCACGCCGATGAGGGCATATGCCGTCGGCGGCCTGGCCGGCGCCGCGAAAGAAATCAAACCATCCTGCCTGGCTGCTGTCACCACCGGCAGCCGGGGCGGGAACAAAAACTTTTTCCAGGATTCCTGGCCCAGATTAAAGCCGAAAAACGCCGCCCGGTCAGAACGCTGGAGCCGGAACCAACCGGCGTCGGCCTCAGTCGTCCACCCCTGCGGCAGATCAGCGGGCGTGTGCAAAACGTCTAACCCCAGATAGCCGTCTTGCACCGTCGGCCCCACCGGCTGGAACCCCTCCCGCCACAGGAGCGCCAGGAGATCACCCAGAGCTGCGGCCGGCATGACCGCCCCGGCACCACCCGGCCAACGAAATTGGGACATGACGACTTGCGCTCCTTTCTCAACGGCCCAACCGTGCGGGCCCCAGGCAATGGCTCAGACCGCCTCTGCCCATCTAGAGAGTTTTTCTTTAATTGATTGGCCGGCTTCTTAACCTATAAAAAGTGGAGGGAAAATTTCTTGCCTGATAATAGCATACTTGAGTAGCGTCAGGATAGGTTATAATGTAAACGGGACAAAAACCCTCGGCCAATCCTGCTGCGGAGCCGCACAACCATGACCTACACCAAACTCCGAACTGTCCAGAACCGCTTTGAGGCCGAACTGCTCAGCGATGCCCTCAAGTATCATGGCGTGGATTTTTACCTGCGCACCTTTGAAGATACTGCTTATGACGGCCTTTTTGTCGCCCAGGAGGGCTGGGGCGTCATCTGGGTGGCCACCCCCGACCTGGAAATCGCCCAGGATATCCTCCAGACTTTCGATGAGGCCTACGCTCAGGCGGCGGCCCCCGAGGAGTCGTAGCAGGTTGTTGCAACCGTGCTTTCAGGGGAGAGGGCCAGGGGGTGAGGCCCCCTGAGACCCCTCGCCCCACCCCCACGGCGGGGGATGTTGGTTATGGCCTCATCCCCGCTTTTTGTCCTCACTTGGCCAGTTTTCCCACCGCCGCCAGATACACGGCTACTTCCTCATCAGCCTGGGCGTGCACCAGGGCTTCTACTTCGGCATCAAAAAAAGCGGCCACCGGGCAGCAGCCCAGGCCCAGGGCCGTCGCCGCCAGATGCAGGTTGCCGCAAATATGGCCGGCATCCAAAAAGAGATAACGCACCGCCCGCTGCCGGTATTTCCATAACGAGCGCCCCAGGATGCCCGTCCAGATAAAGACCACCGCCGCCGTGCCCAAAAATTGTTGGTTTAAGCCGGCCAGGACCAGCGAGCGGCGGAAATCCCCCGGCGTCACCAGCTCCAGGGCGAATTGCGGCACCTGAAAATGCCAGATGCCCGGCGGCACCTCCTCCACCCGATGCACTGCCACGTATGTCTCCACCGGATAGAGCGCCCCTGCCGATGGCGCCGCCCGAAAGGCGAAATGATGCTGCACCGCCGTAATGCCCTGACTGGCCCAAAGCAAGCCGGCCAACTCTTCCAGATTGATGGCCTGCTCCAGATAATCTCGCTGCGAGCGCCGTTCTTTGACGCACTGCCAGAAATCCCGGCGAAAACTCGCCGGCACCGCCGGCAGCGGCAGCCGCTGGGTCTCCGGCGGATAGGTCTTATACAAGGGACTGCGGGGATATTGCACCAAGGGCTCGGCCCGGAGGCTCTCCCGGGAATACCGGGTCTCCCGGAGATAGTCCAGGCCGATGGCGCCTGTTTTCTGGGACATGGCTTTCTCCTTGCCGGGCACCGGAAACGGCCACCCCTGTTTGACCAGCCTGCTTAAATGTTCTTGCCTTTTTCCGTCTCCTGCTCCATCTCCCGCAGCTTTTCATTCAGACCGGATTTCAGCTCCTCCCAGGCCTGGCCGGCGGCACCCTTGGACTCCTGCAACTGTTTCTTGACAGCCTCTTGCTTGTCCTGCAAGTTTTTGATTAGATCCTGCATTTTCGCCTTCACTTCCGGGGAAGCCTGCTCGGCCTTGTCCTGGAGTTCTTTGATCTTCTGATCCAAGCCCTGGAGCCGGCTGTTCATCTCCTGCAGGAATTTGTCCTTTTGTTCCTCCAGGAGCTGCTTGGCCGTGTCCAAAAGCTCACCGGCCTGTTTCTGCAGTTTCTCCTTCGTCGCCTCTTGAGGTTTGGGTTTGGGCGGCTCTTCCTTCCCGCAGCCGCTCAGACCGAGCCCGAGGGCCAATGCCAACATCAAAACGAGACTACGGTAAACCATTCTTGTTCTCCTTAATGCTACATGGGATTATTGGCCTGGGGATGTGCGCTCTTAAGCCGCCACCGCTCAGCCGTTGATGAGGGCGATCATCTCCCGCACGGCCCGCTCCAGGCCGACAAACACCGCCCGGGAAATGATGCTATGGCCGATGCTGTATTCAGCAAATTCCTTGCGTCCCCGAAACCGTTTGATATTGCGATAGTTGAGGCCGTGGCCGGCCTTCACCACCAGACCCAGTTGGCGGGCGTGGGCCGCAGCCGCCAACAATTCTTCAAAGAGGCGCTCCGCCTCCGCTTCCGAGGTTGCCTCGGCGTAGGTGCCGGTGTGCAGCTCCACGTAATCAGCCCCCACCGCCGCGGCCGCCTGGATCTGCTGCGGCTGGGGATCCACGAAGAGACTGATGAAGATCCCTGCGTCTTTTAGAGTGCGGACCGCGGTTTGCAGCTGGTCCTGATGGGTCACCACATCCAAGCCGCCCTCGGTGGTGAGTTCGGCCCGTTTTTCCGGCACGAGGGTCACCACCTCCGGCTTGGTCCGGCTGGCAATGTCGATCATTTCAGCGGTGGCGGCCATCTCCAGATTGAGCCGGGTTTTGACCGTCTGGCGCAGCAGGGCCAGATCCCGATCCTGAATATGGCGGCGGTCTTCCCGGAGATGCACGATGATGCCGTCTGCCCCGGCCAGTTCGGCCAGGGCCGCCGCCGTCACCGGATCTGGTTCATCTATCAAACGGGCCTGTCGCAGCGTTGCCACATGATCCACATTTACTTCCAGTTTGGCCACACAATATCCTCCTCTAACTCCGGATGCAGAATTTTGAACAACTCCCGTGTCTTGGCAGCCATCCGCGCCGCCTCCGCCTCGCTGCCTTCGTGGTCATACCCCACCAGGTGCAGAATGCCATGAATCAGGTAAAGATCCAAAAGTTCGAGAAAACGCCAGCCATATCTCTTGGCTTGGCGCCGGGTCGTCTCCAGAGAGATGATGACGTCACCCAATATGTGAGGTTGAACCTCGGGGAACGGTCCTCCCTGCAACGGCACGGCAATGACATTGGTGGGCCCGCGCCGTTGCAGCAGGGTCTGGTTCAGGTGGGACATGGCCGGATCATTGACCAGGGTCAGGCTGATCTCGGCCTTAGGACAGTCCAAGCCTTTTAAGATCTTCCCGATTTTTCTCCTGATCTTTGCTAGGTCGAGGCGAATCTTTCTCTGGCGGTTGTTTATCCAAATCTTCACTGGCTTTCTTTTTTTCCGTAGTTTTCTTCATCCAAAAAAACAAACCATTTCTTGTTCAGAGATTCCGGTCGCCGCTCTCGAAGTACGTCTGA
>CALGOE010000027.1 GCA_937958145.1 uncultured Desulfobacca sp. | reverse complement strand
GGAGGCACCCCCGCCACCCACATAGAGCTCGATGAAGAAAGAAGGTTCTGAGAGAGCCTGTGTGGTTTTCGCCTGAGCCCACACCATGGTAGGCGCCAGCACCAAGGCGGCCATAACCGCCAACCAGATGAATTTCCCCTTTTTCATGTTTCCCCCCTTAATGATTTGATTATCCATTGCATTCCCTACAGTTTTGGATACGCAAGGTCGTGGTTTTCCCTTACACCCCCTTCCTTTTGGGCGATCCTCTTTTGCTGGGCAAAAGATATGCGCCTGGTATTTACCATTACTGCCATTTTATGGCCAAAGTGTGAATATTGTCAAGGAGAAAGTTATGCTTTACAAGAAAAAAATCGCCTTGGCGCCTCGTAAGTCTTTGCTGAGCCATGATTAAGGCCAGAGGCTGAAGAGGGTCGCGGCGCCCAGGACCAGGCCGATGAGGCCGTTGACTGTGAAAAAGGCCTGGTTCAGACGGCTCAGATCCTGGGGGGAGAGCAGGGCGTGCTCCGTGGCCAGCAGTATGGCGGCCACGGTTGCGGCCAGCCAATACAAAGGTCCCAGGCCGGCGGCCCAACCCACGGCCACAAAGCCGCCGCCGGCGCCGACGTGCAAGCCGGCGGCCAGCCGCATGGCCCGGACCCGCCCCAAGCGGGCCGGGAGGGACTGGAGTCCGGCCTGCCGATCGAACTCCTCATCCTGCAGGGCATAGAGGATATCGAAACCGGCCACCCACAGCAGGACGGAGAGAGAGAGCAGCAGGGGTAAGACTGCGATATCCCCCCGGACGGCGATCCACCCCCCCAGCGGCGCCAGGCCCAACCCGGCGCCCAAGACCAGGTGGGAGGCCCAGGTAAAGCGTTTGGTGTAGGAATAGAAGAAGACCCACCCCAACGCCAATGGCGACAGGGCCAGGCTCAGCCCGTTGAGCTGGCCGGCCGCCAGAAAAAAGAGCAGGGAACTGGCCATAATAAAGAGGACCGTAGCCCGGCGGCTGATGAGGCCCAGGGGCAGGGCCCGGTTGGCGGTGCGGGGGTTTTTGGCGTCATAGGGCCAGTCCACCAGGCGGTTGAAGGCCATGGCGGCGCTGCGGGCCCCCACCATGGCCAGCACAATAAAAAAGGCCTGCCGGGCCGTGGGCAGCCCCCGGGCCGCCAACAGCGCCCCCATGAAGGCAAAGGGCAGGGCAAAGACCGTGTGCTCGATCTTGATCATGTCCAGGAGAATGGCTATTTTCCCCCAAAAAGTCCCCTGCCTTGAAACTAACATACCCGTTTGTTGGCGGTTACCGTCTGGAGGCATTATCCAACCCCAGCCGGTCCCAGATCTGATCAATTTTCTTTTTCACCTCCGGGTCCATCGCAATGACCTCCGGCCAATCCCGGGTAAAGCCCTCTTCCGGCCATTTGCGGGTGGCGTCGATGCCCATCTTGGAACCGTAGTGGGGCAGGGGCGAGGCATGATCCAAGGCGTCCACCGGTCCATCCACAAAGACCACATCCCGGCGGGGATCAACATTGTTGCCCAAGCGCCACAGGACGTTGCCCAGATCCTGGACATCAACTTCTTTATCGAACACAATCATGATTTTCGTGAACATCATCTGGCCCAAACCCCACAAAGCGTGCATCACCTTGCGGGCGTGGCCGGGATAGCGTTTGTCGATGGCGATAAAGGCCAGGTTATGGAAGACCCCCTCCACCGGTAAATTCATGTCCACGATTTCCGGCAGGGTTTTCTTGATCAGGGGCAGGAAGAGGCGTTCGGTGGCCTTGGCCATGAAACAGTCTTCCATGGGCGGCCGGCCGACGATGGTGGCGGGGTAGACGGCCTGGCGCCGCCGGGTCATGGTGGTGACGTGGAAAACGGGATACATATCGGCCAGGGAATAGTAGCCGGTGTGATCGCCAAAGGGCCCTTCCAGACGGCGCTCCCCCGGTTCGATATAGCCTTCCAGGACAATCTGCGAGGCCGCCGGGACCTGCAACGGCACGGAGATGCAGTTCACCAGTTCCACGGGTTCCTGGCGCAGGAAGCCGGCGAACAGCATTTCGTCCAGGTCATCGGGGAGCGGCGCAGTGGCTGCGTAGGTCACCGCCGGGTCGGGGCCGATGGCCACTGCGGCCGGCAGGCGCTCACCCCGCTGTTCGGCCACCCGGTAGTGGGCGGCGCCGCCCTTGTGGCGGTGCCAGTGCATGCCTGTGGTGTTGCGGTCATAGACCTGGAGCCGGTACATGCCCACATTGCGCTTGCCGGTCTCCGGGTGGTGCGTAATCACCACCGGCAGAGTAATGAAGGGGCCGCCGTCCTGAGGCCAGCAAGTAAGTACTGGTATTTTCGTAAGATCCACCTCATCGCCTTGCAGGACGATCTCCTGGCAGGGAGCCCGGCTGACGGTTTTGGGAAAGATATTGGCCAAACGCCGCAGTTTGGGGATCAATTTGAGCTTTTTAAAGAGGGTATCCGGGGCCTCTGCTTCCAGGAAGCTCAGGATATCATCGGCGATCTCCTCAAAGCTGGCCACCTCCAGGGCCAGACACATGCGTTTCATGGAGCCGAAGGCGTTCATGAGAACGGGCATGTCAAAGCCCGGCACATTTTCACAGAGCAGCGCTGGTCCGCCCATTTTACAGACCCGGTCGGTGACCTCGGTGATCTCCAGATACGGGCTCAACGGCTCCTGGATGCGGACGAGTTCCTGTTCTTTTTCCAGTACCTTGATGAATTTTTGCAGGCTGTCATAGCCCATAGGTGTTCCTTTATGTCTCCCGGCCGGTCCTTGGCGCCGCCAGGGCAGGTTGTTGATTAAATGCAAGGGGGGAGGGCAGGCAACCCCTGTGCCCAGCCGTGTTGGCTGCGATCCACGTCGGCCGGTCCAGCGTCAGAGAAAACGCAGTCGCGGCAACTCTTCAAACTCCCCATAACGCCATAAAAAGCGGAAAAAGGCCGCCAAGCCCTCCTGCTGGTCGGCCGCCAGGTCATAATTAAGCCGCTGAAAGTAAGCAGTTAAGGCTTCTTCCGGCAGAGGCACCACTGTGGCCGCCTGCCGGCAGATGGCCGCCAATGATTGCAGGCCCAGGGCCTTGGCGGCCAACAGGGTGCGATGCACGGTGCGTGCCGCCTCGGGGTGCTGCTGCACAAAATCCGCCCGGGCGGCCCAGACGCCGAAGACAAAGGGCAGGCCGGTGAGGTCGGCCCAGGCCCGGCCCAGGTCCAGAAAATAGGGGTAGCAGCCCCGGGCCTGGAGTCGCAGGGCCTCATCGCCGATGGCCAGCATGCCGTAGCAGCCGTCCAGAAAGCGGTCCGTGACCGGGCCCACCCGATACAGGGGTCTGGCCCCGTACAGTTCGGCCAGGACTATCTTCACCAGGGCCGCAGAGGTGGCCGAGCCGGCGCTCAGGAGCACCTCTTTGCCGGTCAGGCGATGAAAGGGCACCCGGCTGAAAAACAGGACGCTGCCCACATCGCCCCGGGTGGCAATGGCCAAGTCGGGCAGAAGGACGTAGCGATCGCTGTAGCGGCCATATTCATAGGAGGAAATGGCGCTGACATCCAGGCAGCCCTGGCGCAGGCGTTGGTTCAGCTCCGCCGGCGTGCCCGTCTCCACGGCAAAGCCGTTGGCCACCCAGGCCTGGTCCAGGGCATAGTAAATGGGCAAGACATTGATATAACGGATGCGCCCCAATCGCACCTTAGGTTCCATCCACCATCTCCTTTCCGGCCGGGGTCAGCCAGTAAATTTGGCCCTGGACACCGGCCGCCAAGAGACCTGACCAGAGCTCGGCCCCCTCTGGCAGGGGCAAAAACAGCAGCGCCGCCTGCCGGCCGGGGCTGATACTGCCAAAATCCTGCTGCCGCCCCAAGGCCACGGCCCCATTCCAGGTGGCCATGGCCAGAAAAGCCGCCGGGGGTAAGTCCGGGCAGATTTCAGACAGGAGTTTTATCTCCTGAAAAAGGTTGAAATCAGGGGTGCTGGCCAGGGAATCGGTCCCCAGGGTCAGGGGCACCCCGGCCCGGTAGAGAGCCGCCACCTGGGGCCAGCCGACACCGGTGTGCTGGTTGGAGCGGGGGCAGAGGGCCAGAAAAACACCCCGCCGGGCCAGGACCTGCCGATCTTCCCCGGTCAGGCAGACACCGTGGACCGCCAGACAGGGCCCCTGCCAGAACCCCAGGCGTTCCAAAAAGACCGCCGGCGAACAACCCGGCGGTGTATAGCCCTCGTACCAGCGGCCCCGCTGGACGAGGAGATCCCGCAGGGGGCCGTCCCCATGCCGGAGAAATCTCAACTCCTCAGGCGCTTCAGCCAGATGGACACTGCCGGGCCGCTGTCTGGTCCGGTTCCAGGCCGCAAGGCGCCGGAGCAACGGCCCGGAGACTGAATACGGCGCATGGGCCGCGGCGCTCACCGGCAGTCCGGCCAGGCGAGGATCGGCCAGAAACGGGAAATCCGTGGCCAAAGGGCCGTCATGGAGCAGATCAAACCCCAAACACTCGTAAAAATAATGGAAGGCCAGACCGCCTGCTTCCAGCCAGGGCAGGCTGCGGCCGGTGTTGCTGACCTCGGCCACCAGGGCGGTGCCGAAGCGCCGCAAGGCCCGGATCCCCTGCCGGATGCCCTGGTCCAGGGCTGCCGGGGCCAGGGAGCCGTAGCCGGCCATAGCTGCGGCCAGCCAGGACGGCAACGAGTCCTGGGGCGGGATGGCGCCGGCCAGGGCGGTGAACTCCAGGTGGGTATGGGTATTGACCAGCCCCGGCAGGATGACGCCGTCGCCATGGTCGAAGCATCTCACCGGGGCAGGGGCAGCCTGAACCTGGGCCCGCACTGCCGCGGCCGGGCCTACGGCCAGGATCCGCCCTGCCCTGGTGGCCACGGCCCCCCCGGCCAATACCGGCCCGGTGATGGGAACCAGCCAGCGGGCCTGATGGATGATGATGGCCTCGTTCTCACCGCCGGCGCCGGCCATCGGTCTTAAGCCTCGACCTTGTGGGCAAACCACTGGCGCCAATCCGGGCCGATATCCCCCCGTTGGCGATACCGTTCCATGAGCCAGGGGCAGGGGCAGCGCCGCGGGGTAGCGGCCACGGCCGGCAGCAGGGGCAAAATCAGATCGGCAAAAGCGGCCTCCACCTCCTGGACCCGGGCGATTTCCGCCGGTGTGGCCAGGCCTTCGAAGAGGACCCCCGGTTGATAGGGGCGGTCTTTGATGCCTTCGGCGTAATTGACCACATAACAGACTGGGGCATAGCACAGTTCCAGTTCCCGGGCCAAAAAGACCTCGGGCACCAGGGTCATGCCCACCAGATCGCCCCCCAACAGCTTGTATTTATGAATTTCCGCCGGTGTCTCCAGCCGCGGTCCGGTGGTGGCCGTGTAGACCCCGGCGGGGTGCAGGGTGAAAGGCCCGCGGCTCAGACCGGCAATCAGTGCCAACCGCAGCTCCGGACAGAAGACCGGATTCTGGCGCACAAAACCCAGACCACGATGGGGGAAAAAGGTATAAGGCTGCTGGCGCCCTTCATCCAGGATATCGTGGGGAAGGACCAGGTCTCCGGGCGCCATGGCTTCATTGATGGCCCCCGGCGCGCACCAGGCCAGGATTTTTTCCACCCCCAGGGCTTTCAAGGCATAGAGGTTGGCCCGGTCGTTGACATAGGGGGCCGAGACCTCATAGCCGCTCTCACCGTGCCGGGAGAGGACGGCAAACCTGATGTCTTGATAAGCGAAGAGATGGACCGGATTGCTCCGCCCGAAGGGGGTGTCGTATGAGGCCGAATGCTGCGGCTGCAGCCCCCGGGCCAGAAAATCCCGGTGCGCCCCGACCCGGGCGATGACGGCTAAACGTGGTTTCGGCATGGCTTAAAGGTGGTTTCTGATTTCTGTT
>CALGOE010000026.1 GCA_937958145.1 uncultured Desulfobacca sp. | reverse complement strand
CCCCCGCCCTGGGTCCGCTGGGCCAGGTGGATAATGGCCTTGAGATGCCTTTGACCCAGAGAGGCCAAGGGCACTCCGGCCGCGGCACAGGCCAACATCAGCACCCGTTTCTGCAAAGCGGGATGGAGGTCCAAAAGACCGGACCGGGACAAGCCGGCGCCGGCCCTTTTCCCGGCGCCTTGCAAGGCTGCAAAGGCTCGTTGGGCCTCTTGGGCCAGATAATCCTCCTGTGCCTGTAAAGAGGCCTGGAGACGGGCCACCCCGGCGGCCAGACGGGGATTATACGATAGCAGGTGAGGAATAAGATCCAAGCGGATCTGGTTGCGGCGATAACGCCGGTCCAGGTTGCTGGCATCCTGCCGGTAGGCCAGCCCGGCGGCGGCCAGCCAGGCCAGGATCTCTGCCTTGCGGCTTCTGAGCAGCGGCCGGATCAGCCCCCGCTCTCGGGGCCGCATCCCTGTGAGGCCGGTGGGACCGGCCCCCCGCAGCAACCGCAACAGAAACAGCTCCAGTTGATCATCGGCGGTATGACCCAAGGCGATCTGGTGATAGCCATGTTGGGCCTGAATCTCCCGCAAAAAGCGGTGTCGCAGTTCCCGGGCCGCCGTCTGCAGGGACAGCTTGCTTTGGCGCTGATGCCGGCGCACATCACCGCTGCCCCGATGGCAGGCAAGGCCGAGGCCGGCGGCCAGTTCTTCCACCCAGGCGGCATCGGCCCGCGAGGCCTCCCCCCGCAAGCCATGATCAAAGTGGGCCACGGCCAGGGTAAAGGGCCGGCGAGCGCTCCAGCGGTGCAGGAGGTGCAGCAGGGCGGTGGAGTCAGGCCCCCCCGAAACCGCCACCAGGATCCGCTCCTGGGGCTGGATCAGGTCCTCGGCTCGGATAAAGGCAAAGACCCGGTGCGGCAGGGAGGAGGTCAACGGCTCTACCCATCAGTGGTCCGAAGCTTCGGAGCCGCCCGGAGAAAGCGCCGTCAGGGTGCTGAGCAGGGCGCTCTTGGAAAAGGGCTTGGCCAAAAACCGGTCCACCAGCTCAGTGCCGGCCGGCCGTTGGTACTGGGGTTGGTATTCCGACGAAATCAGGATGATCCGGCAGGCGGGCAGACGTTGGCGCAAACTCCGGGCGATCTCCAGCCCATTGCGCACCGGCAGGTTAAAATCAATGATGGCCAGGGAAAAAACCTGGTGTTCCAGCAGTTCTTCCAGGCCGTCACCGGAAGACAAAACTGTGACCCCATAGCCAGCCCGGGCAACAATCTCGCCCACGGCCTCCCGGGTCCGCTGGTCATCATCGATGATCAAAACCTGCCCCAAGGTCATTCTCTCCCCCCTCCACCGTTATGATATGACAAAACGCTCCCCAGGGCAATATTTCCGCCAATGTTTGGGAAAACTACTGCCCCCGCCATGAATGCGGCCCGTCAGCCGGTCTCGCCCCGCCCCCGGGCGAAACCTGGGGCAGGAGAACATGGACTTTGGTCCCCCGTCCCACCTCACTTTCAGCCCAGATCTGGCCCTGATGGGCCGTGACAATGGTCTTGCAGATGTGCAGGCCCAGGCCGCTGCCACCCAGGCGGTGGCTCCGGTGGCGATGGTACTTCTCAAACAACGTGGCCACATCCTCCGGCGCCAGGCCGCAGCCGCTGTCGGCCACGATGATTTCCACGGCCGGGGTGCCGTTTACGGAGGCCGGCCGGGCCCTCACCGCGATCTGCCCACCAGAGGCAGTTGCCTCCAGAGCATTGGCCATGAGGTTGAAGAACACCCGGTCCAGATACCGTTCGTCGGCCCACACCGGCGGCAGATCGGCGGGAGCCTCGGCCCGCAGCGTGATGCCCTGCCGTTTGGCCATTTCCGTATAATGATTCACCAGTCGCTGGATCGTGTAGCCGAGATGCACTTCCTCAGGCTGAAGTTGCAGCTGCCCGGATTCATGGCGGGAAATATCCAGGACATTTTGCAGATGGAGGAGCAATCCTTCGCTGCTCTCAATGATGCCCTGCAGTTTGTGGTTAATATCGGCCGGCAGGGACTCATCTTCCAGGGTTTCAATGGTCAGCCGCACCCCGGTGAGGGGAGCCTTGATATCGTGCACGATCATCGAAAGGAAATCAGCATTGGCCGCAATCCGGTCCCGTTCTTCCTGCAACAGGCGGGTTTTTTCCCGCAGCGACCTGGTCATGGTATTGAAGGACTCGGCCAACTCCCCCAGCTCATCGGTGCTGGTCACCGGTATATCGCCCACCAGCTCTTCCCGGGCCGCCTTCCGGGTCCCCTCAGCCAGATGGGCGATCTGACGGCGCATGCCCAAGGACAAGAGGAAACTAAAAAACAGGCCCACCAGGGCGGCGCCGCCCCCGACGCTGACAATCACCAGGTGCAGGGCCCGTCGGGCCGCGTTGACCTCATCCTGGCTCACCCCCACCACCAACAGGTTTTCCCAGGGCTTCTCCTCCTGCTCCAACGGCAGAAATTTCAGGGTGTAGAGCTTGCCGCCCAAAGAGAGGCTCTGGACGCGATCCAGGCCGACGGCAGCCCGGTTTTTCCCTGATTTGATCATCTGGTAGGCCTCCTCCGGGAGATTTTGGAACGAATTGACCACGGGATGATCCGCAAAAAAGATGGCCACTTCAGCCCCCGTGCCCTGGGACAGAGACTCCACAAAACTTTTGTCCACCAGCATGCCGGTCAACACCACCCCCACGACTTCATCCCCGTAATACAACGGGGCGGCGGCACTCAAAAAAACACTGTCCTGCCATTGGGTCATGCGGCTGCTGCGCTTGCCTTTCAGGGCCGCCCGAACCAGAGGATTCCCGGAAATATCCACCCCCACAGCTTCGGGGGCATGGACCCGCACCGCAATGACCCCCCGGCGATCGGTGATGGTGAGAATATTCAGCCCCGCTTCCCGCATCTGCAGGCCGGCCAGGCGCGCCAGGCGTTCGAGCTCATTATTGTTCAAGAGTTCGGCATAATTATAATTATTGCTCAAGATATCAGCATATTGCACCACCCGCTGATTCTTGCCCTGATATTCCGCCAATACCAGGTTGGCCACCAACTCCACCTGTTTCCGGTGCCAGGCCAGGATCTCGTTTTTCGCCAAATACTGAATAACGATCAACAGGCTGACCAGGGCCAGCAGCAGGGAGGCCAGATTGACCCCCATCAACTTAAAGCCGACTTTATTTTGAATAAGCATAGATTGAGGTCGCGCCTGGTGTATTTTTTCTGCCGGCGCAGCGGCATCTCCCAAAATTTACTAAGGTTTTGTCTGATCCAAGAAATTAACCTTCTCGTAACCTTTCAGTCCTCTGAATATTGATCCAAACTACATGCCTACCCTCTCTCTCCGCCCGGAAAGGGTGGATCCGTCCCTCCCTCTCCCCGGGCCGGGTGAGGGACCATGCTGCTGCCTTCAGATGGGTGGCCCAGGCTTTCAGCCTGTTCATGGGCGCACCGGCTGGAAAGCCTGTGCCGCCATGCATTTTTGTTTTGATTGCCACCGGGCGCTTTGTCTTTGTCAGGCTAAGCGCCGCCAAGCATCGAAGCCGGACTGATAAGTAAGCGCAGCCGGCGTCAGCTCAGGATGACGCACGGGAGGCAATTCCTTCTGGCAACAGCATTGAGGATGAAAGAGGAGGATCTTTCGATTTCCTCCCGGTTGGCTGCACAGTTGCAATTCTCTTGGCGGCCGCAACGGATTTTTATGATATTATACACCAATCGTGTCGTAGCGGACGGCAGCAATTTATCCCTAAAGGACCTTCCATGGCAACACACACGACAATGCCGACAATTCAGGAAGAGCGGGTCACCATCGCCGGCTCGGATGTCAATCTCGAAGGAAAACTGGGGCTTGGCTCAGAGCCCCATGGCGTGGTCATCACCCATCCCCATCCCCTGTATGGCGGGACCATGGATAACAACGTGGTCTGGACCGCGGTGCATGCGTTTCAGGCCCGGGGCTGGACCACCCTGCGCTTCAATTTCCGCGGCGTCGGTCTGAGCACCGGCGCCTACGGCGACGGCCTGGCCGAAGTGGCGGATATCCAGGCGGCCATGTCTTTTTTGGGTGCCCGCTTGCAGGGAGGGAAGTTTATCGTGGGGTATTCTTTTGGCGCCGCTGTCGCCGGCCGGGCTCTGGCCACTGGGGTGTCAGCCACCGGCCTGATCATGATCGCCCCTCCCATCGCCCTCATGGACATGGCCTTTCTCCCCCGCCTGGCGAAATTGCGTCTGATTATCGTCGGCGATCGAGACGAGTTCTGCCCCCTGCCCGAGCTGGAAAAAATGCTCTCGGGGCAACCGCCCGACCAGCGGCCGGAGATCAAGATCATCCCCGGGGCCAGCCACTTCTTCGCCGGCCGGGAGAAACCCCTGTACTCCTTTTTGGTGGAATATCCTCTGGCTTAACACCTGATGTCCAAACCGTTTTTGTTAGCAAAAGCCTGGCCCCGGCGCCAATGGTTTAAGATTGAGATCATTCTTGTCGTTCCTGTCTGATTCTGCTGCACCGTCGCCCTCGTATCGAGCCCTGCTGGGGGTGTCGTGCGCCATTGCCTTTGCCAGCTATTTCGCCACCAGCCTGCGTATGCCGGTGATGCCCCTCTTTGCCGTCTCGTTGGGGGCCACCACCTCGGAAGTGGGCCTGATCAATTCCAGTTTCCTGCTGATGTGCGGCCTGCTGGCCCTGCCCCTGGGACTCATGGGGGACCGCTGGGGCCGGCGCCGGATCATCAATCTGGGACTCAGCATTGCCTCGCTGACCTCTCTTCTCCTCTATTGGAGCCAGACACCCCTGGAACTCATCGGCATCTATCTGGGGTTCGGGGTGGGCCTGGCCATGGTCGGGCCCAGTCTCATGGCCCAGGTGGCGGATATCTCCCCGGCCAGCCATTTGGGCCGCGCCTATGGCTGGTACACCACTGCCATCTATTCGGCCATGAGTCTGGGGCCGGCGGTTGGCGGGGTATTGGCGGAATTCCTGGGCTATCGGCCCATTTTCCTGGTGGTGGCGGCCGCCTTGGCGTTTTTGCTGCTGCCGGTGACCCTGTTCCTGCCAACCAGCGAGCCGAAAGGCGGTCTGTCACCCCGGGCTCTCTGGGCCAGCCTGGTGCAGGAAGGGGGGCGCAATCGGGCCCTACAGGGCTGCTGGGCCGTGACCTTCGGGTCTTGTATCGCCCTGGGCGTCTTTTTTTCCTTCTTTCCTCTCTATGCCCTGCAATTCGGCCTCAATGCCGGCGACATCGGCCTTATCTTCGCCGCCCAGGCCATCATTAACGCCCTTTCCCGCATTCCCTTGGGCCGGGTGAGTGACCGGGTTGACAAAACCACCCTGTCGCTGGTGGGTTTTTGCGGGCTGAGCGTGGTGCTGGCGGGGTTTGCCCTCTGCCGGCATTTCACCCCGTTTCTGCTGTTGGCCATGGTGTCCGGAGCCGTACAGGGGGTGGGATTTACCCCCTTGGGGGCCCTGATTTCTGAGGTGGTGCCGGTGGATTCTCGCGGTCTGGCTATGGGCGGCTACAATACCGCCATTTATCTGGGCATGATGCTGGGTTCGGCGGGCATGGGACCGGTTATCAGCTCCCTGGGCTTCGAGGCTGGCTTTGTGCTTGCCGCTCTGATTAATCTGGCCGGTATCGGCGGCTTATTTCTGGTCGGTCGGCGGCCACACTAACACCCCCCGGGGAAGACTATTCCCGTCAGCAGTTGTGGGCCGCGGGCCGGCGCGCCGGGAATCCGGTGAACTTACGCCGGCAGTTCGCCGCCGGCGGCCAGCTCAAACTCCAGCAAGTCGCCCACCTTACAGCTAAAATAACGGCACAGGGCGTCAAGATGCTCCCGTTTGAGCTGATGCCATTGGTTGTCCGCCAGGTGCTCCAGGGTCTCTTTGGGGATTCCCGTTTCCTTGGCTAACTTGCCAAAATCATAAAGGTTATTTTTAATCATCAGTTCCTTCAGGTTGCAGGCAATCATGGCGTTCTCCTTTGTCCGTCCGGCGGCCGGTATCGGCCTCTTCTGTTGCGCCGCCGGCAACCGGCGACCTCCTTACCCCACCAGCAGCCGCATCAGGATCCGGAAGATGGGCATGACCAGGGCGGACCAGACGCCGCTGTAGAGCAGCAACAGGATTAGGATAAAACCCACCGGCTCCAGTTGGGCATATAATTCCTGGAGGGCCCGCGGCAGCAAGGGCATGACGATGCGGGAGCCATCCAGAGGCGGGATGGGGATGAGGTTGAACAACATGAGATACAGATTAATAATAATCCCATATTTACACAACAGGAAAAAACCCGGATTGGCCTCGGCCCAGGGCAGGAGTTGGGCAAAGACTGCGGCCAGGAAAAAGTTGCTGAGCGGCCCGGAGGCGCTGACACTGATCTCACCGGTGCGATAGTTCCGAAAATTCAACGGATTCACCGGCACCGGTTTGGCCCAGCCGAAGAGGATGCCGCTCTGGGAAATCAACAAGAGAGCCGGAACGATGATGGTCCCCACCAGATCAACATGGGGCAGGGGATTGAAGGTTAAACGTCCGGCCAGTTTGGCGGTGGGATCGCCGTTCAGCAGGGCCACGTAGCCATGGGAAACCTCGTGGACGATGACCGAGAAGAACAGCACCAGCACCATAATCACATATTCCATATTAACCCTTTGCCAGGAGCTGTGCCATGGCTTCTTGCAGCCTGTCCAACTCCTCTGGACTGGCGGCCTCCAGGTAAACCCGGACCACCGGTTCGGTGCCGGAGGGCCGCAGGCAGACCCAACTGCCATCGGCCAGAATAAATTTATGGCCCTCCAGCGTATTATGTTGCACCACGGGCCGACCGCCCAGGCTCACCAGCGGTTGGGCCAGTCGCGCCATGAGATCCTCTTTGGTTGCCGGGCTGAGGCGGAGATCCAGACGGCGGGTATACAACGGCCCCACCTGGGCAAACAGTTCGTCCCGGAGTTGGGGGATGGTTTTACCGCTCCGGGCCACCATCTCGGCAATGAGCAGACAGGCCAGAATGCCATCTTTTTCCGGGAGATGGCCCCGCATGGAAAAGCCGTCCGCCTCCTCGCCGATCATGGCCACCCGGCCGTCCAGGAGATAGGCGGCCAGATGTTTAAAGCCCACCCTGGTTTCATAGACCGGCAGGTCATGGTAGGCCGCCACCCGATCAATGAGGTGGGTAGTGGCGACACTGCGGGCCACCCCCTGCCGCCAGCCCCGGGTCTTGACCAGATAATCCAGCAGCAGGGCCAGGATCAGGTTGGCCGGATGATGCTGCCCCTGATGATCAATCACGCCGAAGCGGTCGGCATCGGGGTCCACCGCCAGACCTAAATGAGCCCGGCTGACCTGTACCTCCTGGCTCAGTTCCGCCAGTGCCTCAGCGGTCGGTTCCGGTTTCTGCCCGCCGAAATAAGGATCCCGCCAGTCATGGATCAGACTCACCTCCACCCCCGCCTCCTCCAGGAAGCGGTCCAGGTAGCCCACGGCCGTACCGTAGAGGGGGTCCACCACTATCCTGAGACCGGCCTGGCGGATGGTATTGAGGTCAATTTTGGTGGCCAGATCCTGCAAATAGGCTTCCCGGGGATCAAAGTCCTGGACCAGGCCCCGCGCCCGCGCCTCGGCCAACGGCAGCCACTGGACCTGGTCCTCGCTCAGGCCGCTGATATGCTTTTCAATAATCTTGGTCACGGTGGTCGGCGCCGGCCCGCCCCAGGCCGGCGAAAATTTGATGCCGTTATATTCACCGGGATTATGACTGGCCGTAATGGTAATCCCGCCGGCGTGACGGCCGGCCAGAATGGCGAAGGTCACCACCGGCGTCGGGATGGGCCGGAGCCCCAGATAACTGGGGATGCCGTTGCCGGCCATGATCTCGGCGGCGAGGGCGGCAAAATCCTCTGATAAAAACCGGGTATCGTAACCGATGACGATCCCTTGGGAAGTGTTGGCCTCCTGTTGCAGATACTGGGCTAGGCCCTGGCAGACCAGGCGGGCATTGGCAAAGGTAAAATCAGCGGCGATGATGCCCCGCCAGCCCGAGGTGCCGAATTTTATGGTTGCCATGCTCTTCCTTTGGCAATTAAAGTGGGAAACCGGCGCCCCCGAAAACGATGGGCGCCAACGAAAAAGGGAAAAGATCCGAACAGTTACCGGTCTTTTCCCTTTTTCCCATTTAGACCTTCATGGGAAATTGGTTAGGTGCCCATCTCAAAGGAGGCCAGATACTTGATCTGTTCTTCGGTGAGCACATCAATGGCCACGCCCATGGAAGCCAGCTTCAGGCGGGCGATTTCCATATCCACGTCGGCTGGCAGCATATAGACCTTTTTCTCAAACTGCTGATAATTTTTCGAGATGTATTCGGCGGCCAGAGACTGGTTGGCAAAACTCATGTCCATGACCACGGAGGGATGGCCTTCGGCCGCGGCCAGATTAATGAGCCGGCCTTCACCGAGGATATTGACCCGCTTGCCGTTGGTGAGGGTATATTCTTCGACAAA
>CALGOE010000025.1 GCA_937958145.1 uncultured Desulfobacca sp. | reverse complement strand
TATTATGGCTCAGATCAGGCAGGGACTGGATGGGCCGGGCCGGACCGGGGGCCATGAGATAGGAGGCTTCGGTCAGACTCTCATACTTGGGCAAGGTCGGTTTATAGGACGTGCGTTTATTAAAATCTCCGGCCAATTGCGCCACTTCGGTCAGGGCCCGGATCAGGGATTTTTCCGGATTGGGCGTGGTCCCGGCAGTAAAGATCAGTTCGCTGGCCTCGGGAAACGTGCTGGGATCATAAGCCAGCACCCCCACCGTGGGGATGCCGGTATCCAGAGAGAAATCCCGGATATGCAGGATGATGCCCTGGCGCTGGAATTTCGCCAGCAGCTCCTGGGCCGCGGGGTCTTGCACCGAGGCCGGGTCAATCACCGGCGTGAACAGACGGCCATGACTGATGACCGAACCCACGTGCCGCTCCACCACCTCGCACAACCCTTGCAGGACGGCTTCCTCCAGGGTATTGCCGGCTGCCGGCCCGTTATATTCATTTATCAGATAAAACCAATGGATGGGAATCAGGACGGCATGGCCATAGGTGAGATTGGTGGCATGGGTAAAGTGCAAAGGCCAATCCTGGTAGAGTTCGGCCGCGGCCAGGGCCTCGGCGCTGGTGTCAAAGAGGGATCTGGCCAACATTTTGAAGGGGATGGCCTCCTCCACCAGACTGCCGGGGGTGGCATAGAGAAAGGCGCCCCGCTGCATGAAGGCAAAAAAGCTGAAACGCTCCACCAACTCCATGAGGGCGCTGGCCTCCGCCTGGATGGGCGTTGAGCCTTTGCCCATCTGCTTCTGGGTGCCGATGGTGCGCACCGCATCCATGCCGCAGAGGCTGACGTAAACGGGGATATCCAAGCGGCCGCTGTCGATGCGCAGCGTATTCTTCAGGATGTCCAGATTCAGCTTCTGGAAGCGGCGCCGCACCCGGGCCACCGTCTCCTCGGGGGAACAAACTTTGTCAAGATCATAGGTGTAATTCTTATAGGCATCCTGCAAGATAAGGGGATGGCTCATGGTCCGCTTCCTTCGAGAGGGCAATTTTAGTCATGGCTCATCTTATCACACCTGGGGGCGAGGTCTGAAGGGATTTTTCCAGGCCGGGAAGCTTGGCTGGAACCGCGATGAGGCCGCGGCAAGGGAAAGGGATAAGGTTGACGGGGTCGCCGGCGATTCGAACAGATCGGGACCACGAAAAAATCCTGCCGGCCGATTGCAGAGCAACGTTTCTGGTCTTACACTATTCTCATGATATGAGCACCTTTGCTTGAAAAATCAAGGGCATCATCCAATAATGCTGACAAATAAGGAAGGCTGACGATGAACACCTCAACCTCCCCGCATCCGGCCGTGGCCATTGTGACCATTGACGGCATGCACTGTCCGGCCTGTTCGGCCCGGGTAAAGAAAGCCCTGACGTCTCTTCCCGGCGTCTTGACTGCCGAAGTCTCCCTGGAGCAGCGGCAGGCAACGGTTACGTATGAGCCGGGCCGGATCACCCCCGAACTCCTCCAGCAGGCGGTGGTGGAGGCCGGCTACACTGTGGCAGGCATCGCGTCGTGACGGCAGCGCCAGCAACTGCCACCGGCGACGCCCCGGTGGCCCAGGCCATCATCCATGTGGGCGGCATGCACTGCGCCGCCTGTGTGGCCCGGGTGGAAAAGACCCTGAGGGCCGTCCCCGGCGTCCAGGAGGCGTTGGTCAATCTGGCCACCCGGGAGGCGCAGGTAACCTTTGACCCGACGCAGACCGATTCCGGCCGGTTTGCCCAAGTCCTGGAAGAGGCGGGGTACACCTATGAGGGCATGGTGGAGCTGGCAGCCACTGGTCAGGGGGTTCGGGTGGACCCTGAAGTTGCGGCCCTGCGGCGCCGCTTCCTCCTGGCCCTGGTCCTCAATATCCCGATTTTCCTGCTGTCCATGGTCCACCCCCTGCCCCATTGGCTGGGTCTGGCCCCGCAGCCCCTGAATTATCTCCTCCTGCTCCTGACCATCCCCATTATGGCGTACTGCGCCCTGCCCTTTTTCCGGGGCGCCTGGAGTGCGGCCCGGCACGGCACTGCGGATATGAACAGCCTCATCGCCCTGGGCACCGCTGCGGCCTTTCTCTTTTCCCTGGCCGCCACGCTCTGGCCGCGCTTTTTTGCCGCGCATCAGATGGGCGCCGAGGTCTATTACGACACCGCGGCCATGATCATTACCTTCATTCTCCTGGGGCGGTGGCTGGAGGCCAAGGCCCGGCAGCGGGCCTCGGAGGCCATCAGCCGGCTCATGGCCCTGGCGCCACCCACCGCCCGGGTGCAGCGGGACGGCCAGGAGGTGGAAATTCCCCTGGCCCAGGTACGGGTGGGCGACCTGGTGGTGGTCCGGCCCGGGGAAAAGATCGCCGTGGACGGCGTCGTTACCGAGGGTGCCAGCGCCGTGGACGAGGCCATGCTCACCGGCGAAAGCCTGCCGGTGGCCAAGGAGCCGGGGGCTGAGGTCTGGGGGGCCACCCTGAATACCACCGGAACCCTGGTCTTTCGGGCCACCCGGGTGGGGCGGGATATGGTCCTGTCCCAGATCATCCGGCTGGTACGGGAGGCCCAGAGCGCCAAGGCCCCCATCCAACGCCTGGCCGACAAGGTGGCGTCCATCTTTGTGCCCATTGTCCTGGTCATCGCCGCCCTGACCTTTCTGCTCTGGTATTTCCTGGGTCCGGCCCCGGTCCTGACCCATGCCCTCATGGCCACGGTGGCGGTCCTGATTATCGCCTGCCCCTGCGCCCTGGGTCTGGCCACCCCCACGGCGGTGATGGTGGGCACCGGTCGGGGCGCGGAAATGGGCATCCTGCTCCGGGGTGGCGAGCCGTTGGAGCGGGCCCAGGCTATCACCGATATCATCTTTGACAAAACCGGGACCTTGACCCTGGGCAAACCGGCGGTAACGGATATCGTCGCCTTCCCGCCCTGGCAGGAAGAGCAGGTCCTGCTGTTGGCGGCGGCAGTGGAACAGCGCTCCGAACACCCCCTGGCCGCGGCGTTGCTCAAAAAGGCAACAGGGCTTGGCGCCTCCTGGCCCGACGTGACGGCCTTCGAGGCCGCACCCGGCTTGGGGGTGCGGGCCCTGGTGGACGGTCAACAGGTCCTGGTGGGCAGCCCCCGTTACCTGGAGCGGGCCCAGATCTCCAGTTTTTATGCTCAACTGACCCTGCAGCGTTTGAGCCAGGGGGGCCGCTCGGTCATCCTGGTGGCCGTGGACGGCAACCTGGCCGGCGTCATCGGCATCGCCGACACCATCAAACCCCAGGCCCGGGAAACGGTCCAGGCCCTGCAGGATATGGGCCTGGAGGTCTGGATGCTCAGCGGCGACCAGAACCGCACCGCCCAGGCCGTGGCCCGGGAGGTGGGCATTACCGAGGTCCTGGCCGAAGTCCTGCCCGCGGACAAGGCCG
>CALGOE010000024.1 GCA_937958145.1 uncultured Desulfobacca sp. | reverse complement strand
GCCCTACTTCAATGCCCCGCAGCAATTCCAGGGCCGCGCCGCAGCGGGGGCAGGGGTCGGCCGCCGTTATCTGACGCAGATCAGCATACTGCCGGACGTTGACGTCCCGCTCCAGATGAACGCCGGTGTAATGATGATCATCCTCATTGGCCCCGGCTGCCAACGGAGCCAATCCCTGCAGACTTCGGTCGGCATAAATGGGCAGATGTAACCCCAGCGGCCCGGCAAAGCCGACTCCGGCGCCCGTCTCCCGCCGCACCACGGCTTCGCTGGCCAGGGCCAATTCATTGACCCGCAGAAAATTCTTCAGCTTGACTTCATTGACTTCATGATCCCCGCGCAGCAGCACTGCGACCACCCCCTGCTCGGTTTCATAGAGCAGGGTCTTAAGGACCTGGGCCGGGGAGATCTTTAAAAAGGCGGCCACTTCCGCCACCGTGCGCGCCCCGGGGGTATGAACCTTGGTCAGGGGCGTTGGTGCCCCCCGGTCAGTATTAACCGGTGGCACCACCTCGGCCTTCTCCAGATTGGCCGCATAGTCGCAGCTGCTGCACGAGACGACCACGTCCTCACCGGTTTCGGCCAACACCATGAATTCGTGCGAAAAACTGCCGCCAATGGGACCGGAGTCGGCCTCCACGCTCTTGAACCGCAGGCCGCAGCGCCGAAAGATGCGGCTGTAGGCGTCATACATGGCCTGATAGGTCTGATCCGCCGCAGCTTCGTCCACGTCAAAGCTGTAGCCGTCTTTCATGATGAATTCCCGGCCCCGGATAAGACCGAAGCGAGGCCGGATTTCATCCCGGAACTTGGTCTGGATCTGATATAAATTCAAAGGCAACTGCCGATATGAGTGCACATCCCGGCGCACCAGATCCGTAATTACCTCTTCATGCGTGGGACCGAAACAATAATCCCGGTCGTGCCGGTCCCGGAAACGAAGGAGCTCTTTGCCGTAAACCTGCCAACGGCCGGATTCCTGCCACAGCTCCGCCGGCTGCACTGCCGGCAATAAGACTTCCTGGGCCCCAGCCCGGTTCATCTCCTCCCGGACAATGGCCTCCACCTTCCGCAAAACCCTGAGCCCCAAAGGCAGATAATCATAGATCCCCGCAGCCAGCTTCCTGATCATCCCGGCGCGCAAGAGCAACTGATGTGAGACCGTTTCCGCTTCCGCAGGAACTTCTTTCAACGTGGGCAACAACAGTTTGGAATAGCGCATGCAATGCTCCTCGCCGCAAATCCAGGCCGGCCCGGCCCTGGTCACGGTCGGGCCGGACCCAGCCCCTGCTGAAAGTATACCCTATTCTGTCACTAATTTAAAGGGAGGTTTTGTGCAACTGCAAATGGGCCAGGACACGACGGCTGGCCAGGTGGTAGGCCTGCTCCATGAGGGTTTCCAGGTTGATGACGTCTTCCCGGTTGTAGGCCAACAGGGTCTGGAATGCCGCGGCGTCGCCCCGCTGCGCCCGCTGCCAGAGGAGGACCGCGTCATAACCGTCCAGGCCCTCCAGATCCGCAGGACGCTCCAGGCCAAAACGCGGCTCGATCTTTTTCAGGCCACCCTTATACCCCAGGCGGGCCAGGACAAAACGCAGATCTATGTGGGCTTGGCCAAAAGGCCGGCCAAAGACCGCCTGCAATACCGGCAGATCGAACTGGGAGCCGTTGAAGGTGACCAGAACCTCATACTCGTCAATCACCTTCAGAAAGTTGCGGAGATTCTTCCCCAAGACAAATTGGTAAAATTTCCGGCCGTCATACAGACCGATGACCGTAACCGTCAGGTGCGGCCAACTGGCCCCCGTCGTTTCAATGTCCAGATAGGCGGTGCGGTTGCGATACTGCTGGAAAAGGCGCCAGCGTTCCGCCGCCGGCAGCCTGTTGCTGAAATAGACCGGCTGGTCCAAATGATCCAGCGACGGTTCCAGGTGGCGCTGGATACTGGCCAGACGCGCCGGATTGAGGCCGGGCACCTGCCGGGCCGCCAGCAGGTCCTCCCAGGTCTCTATCCCCTGCCGCCAAAGATGCAGCTCCGTGGCCGGCCCCACCCGGGGGAGATGAATAAACGTGCGTTTGAGCATGGACGCAACACGATCGGTTGTGGGCAAGCACCACCGGCTTGCACCAACACTTTACCAGAAATACCCCCACGGCGAAAGGCATATGTTACCAGGGGAAATGACCCTTTGGTTCTCCTGCCCCTCCTCCGCCTCCCCGCCGCCGGCAACTTGTGGTCAGACATCGTATCTTACCTGCCGGGATATTTTCCTCTCCCGGCTGGTTGACGAATCTTGGGGCTGGTATTACCATTTAAACAATAAACATGGAATCGCCGGATCGCCGGACCTGGCGCCAGTCTCCAGCGCCGCCCGTGGCGATCCCATCATAAGTGAGGAATAAAAAATGTTAGATGCATACGGCACCGGTCTGGATCCCTTGCCCCAGCAGGAGGTCCTGGGAGTCCCCTTAGTCGCAGTTTTTCCCCACCCTCTCCACGGTCGGCTCATTGAGCGCGTGGTCTTGATGGTGAGCAACACCATCAATTTCAAGGGCAGCAAATACAAGTACAGCTGGAAACACGACGGCGTGGTCTACTATACCCCCATCACCCCGGCCGCAGAAACGGCAGCTTGCCAGCGGGTCGCCCCCTATCCGGGCGAAGAAGATTAATCCTCCACGGGGCCTTGGCCCACAAAACTCCTCCACAAGGCCAAGGGCAGCCTCAGGCTGCCCTTTTCTCTTGCCATCATCGTCTCGAGACGGGGTCAACCCGTCTGGCAGGCTGTTGGCAAACCCTCCCCCACAACGCCAGGTGGAGAAAACCCTGAGGCCGGCTTTTGGCGAAGCCCAAAGCCCCTGTTGGGGGAGGGGTTTCAGGGGAGGGGGCATCGCCCACCGCCTTCCTCCCCTGAAGAAACTTTTTCAACAACCTTCTCGTGCGTGTCTCGCTTAAGCCGACCGCAGGAACTCCTTCACCAGCTTATCCCAGCCCAATTCCGGGCATTGCCCGATAACGTCGTCCACCAGCCCACCACCGGCCTGCAGGGTGGCGCCCACCGCCGGGTCCAGCATCTCCAGGAGCCGGCCGGTCTCCTCCTCGATCCAGTGGGCGGCATCCTGGCCGGTATAGAGATTATCAATATCCTGCGGCAGATGCGTGGCGGCGATGACGCACAGCCAGCCCTCGCCGTAGGGGTCGTCGTGGGCCAGGCGGGGGTGGCGCAGCACGTCTTTGTTGACCTTCTCAATGATCCCCCGCACCGGCGCCAGCACCCCAGCCTGGGCGTTCTGCCGGGCGATGCCCAACGAGACCTTGTCCCGCCGGACCTCCTCGCCGATCCGGGGCAGGCGGATCGCATCGCTGGCCCCGAAAAGCTTCTGGGAGAAGTCATCCAGACCGATGCGCACCCGGCCGCCGGTGTCCTGCAGCACCCAGGTGTGGCCCCGGTGCAGGAAGCGGGAGGTGGGGACTTTGATCCCGAAGACCTCTTCCAGATGTTCCACCAGCTTCTCCAGCTGCACCGCCACGCCCTCGAAGGAGTGGAAGCCGCCGGCCGGCACAGGCGCCCCCTGCAGCAGCAGGTCAATGGCCGCCTGGAGGAAATGGCGGGGCAGGAAGGCCGTGCCGGGGCGCAGCCGGTCGCTCACCACCGCCGTGGCCGTGACCAGTCCCTCCGGACTCCTGGTCTGGAGGCGCTCACCGGGCCGGATTCCCAGGCGCCGGGCATCGGCCGGGCTGATCTCGATGATCACCTCCGGTTCGCTCTTCCCCTCAAAGGCATAGGTATAGGTCCGGGGCACGGTGCGGTGCTGCCGATAGGTCGTGCCCGTGGTCAACAGGACGGGGAAGTCCTCGCTGGTGGCCGCCTCCAGGCGCCGCAGGTTGGCCATCAGGGTGTCCACCGCATCCACGAAATCGCCGGGGGAGTTGGCCGCCAGAGACTGGTAGAGCAGCCGTGCCGGTTCCATCCCGGCCTCCGCCAGCATTCCCTGCACCTGTTC